>NZ_CP016020.1:4182500-4344873 GCF_001889165.1 Bacillus weihaiensis
TCACCCGAAAGCGACCTCTTAAATATAACATATATCAACTTAGTGAGTCAATGACTTTTTTAAAAAGTTTTTTAATCAATCATTTGCTCTGTTTGGCTGACTTTTAAGAGTATATCAGCTTATTTACTAAGAGTCAACAAAATCAGAGCATTTTTTTTTGATTTTTAATTTCTCATGAAATAGCCATGTTTATACTTTAGCCTTAATACAAATTAGACTACCATTCCTCTTATCTTTTTCATAAATAGATTATAAAAGTTCTTCAATATATAGCTCATTATTATCTTTTAATAGCAACATAGTGGATGTGTTTAGATATTTTACAATCGGTCTTGTTGGATAATTTTCATCCACATATAAAATTTCCGCTTCCAGTCCATTAGATAATCTTACTCTAGATCCCACAGATAGTTTTACAATAGCCTGCTTTAAAGCTTGAATGACTTGTAAATCGAATTTACCAAAGTCGTCTTGAACAATTTGTTCGAATACCTTGTATGGAGATTGCTTCCTACGGAATGGTCTCACAGATACCATAGCTTGATACGTGTCAGCTAAAGCAACAATTTTGCTGTATGGATGAAGCTGATCACTGGCAACATTTAAAGGATAACCACTACCATCTAAACGCTCATGATGTTGAAGCACTCCTAGCTTGACTCCATCTTTAATAGACATAATATTCTTTAACATATTATAACTATGCACAGGGTGCTGTTTAATTTCTTTATACTCTGTTTCCGTTAACGTTACTTTCTTGACAATGATTGCTGGTGTAACTTTAGACATTCCACAATCACATAATAGTCCAGTAAGGCTGATTTGGTTCACTTCTCCTTGCTGATATCCTAGCTTTTTAGCAAGGAGGGCACTTAATAATGCAACGGAAATGGAGTGGTGGTAAATATACTCTTCTTCTTTGCAATAATGATAGAGCTTTAGGATCTCATCCTCGTTTTTCTGTAATTCTCCAATGAGTGGAATAATAATCTGTCTTACTTTACCGATATTAACAGGTGAACCAGCCTGCCACCCTAAATAGATAGATTTATACGATTGTACGGCATCTATATATAATTGATAAAAATCACTTTTACTTGTTAGTACCTCATCTACTTTTTCACTGGCATTTAAAACAGCATGTTGCGTTTGATTTTTTGAATCATAATGATTCTCAATCTCCACTTCACTAACTAAAAAAGCCCTTAATGCTTCGATAATTTCCTCTGTAACATTCGTATCTTTGTATACTAATGGTTTGTTTGTTGCAGAGAATACGTTTTTTGAGATTACACTACCCTTTTGTAATTGATTGATTTGAATCTTCAAAGTAATCCCTCCTTTTCCTATTATAACTAAATTAGGACCTCTTGGTTATCTTTTTAAATGAATTATTCGGTACATAAGAGATAAGAAAAAACCCGACTCAGCATGGAAACTCTAATGTAGAGTATCACACCAGTTCGGGTTTTTCATTTATTTATCTGAATTGAGTCCTAATCCAGCTACCACACTTCTTATTCTTCTTCTACATTATCTTCTTTACTTATTTCATCTGCTTCTATCTCAACGTCAGGAGCTGTAAGTACATCTGCTTCTTCTACATTAACGTCTAAATCTCCTTCTTGTGAATCAACATCTTCATCTTCTTCTTTGTCCACAAGAGCTACAGTTGATACCAATACATTTTCATCTAATCTAATGAGTTTCACACCTTGTGTATTACGTCCCATTGTAGAAATGGTTTTAGCATCCATTCTGATGATAATACCGCTCGCTGTAATAAGCATTAAATCTTCTTCACCTGTTGCAGCTTTTACAGAAACAACAGGACCATTCTTATCCGTGATATTACATGTTTTTAATCCTTTACCACCACGGCTTTGGATTCGATATTCACTCGCAGGAGTTCGTTTTCCGTATCCATTACTTGTGACAATTAAAACATCAACATCATCTTCTAAAATTTCCATGCCCACTACATCGTCATCTTCATCTAAGGAAATTCCTTTTACTCCTGTAGCAGTTCGCCCCATTGAACGTACATCCGTTTCAGGGAAACGGATTAACATACCCTTTTTCGTCCCAATTATAATATCCTTTGATCCATCAGTTAGTTTAACTGATATTAGTTCATCGCCCTCACGTAAGCTTACAGCAATTAAGCCATTATTACGGATATTAGCAAACTGAGAAAGTGGGGAACGTTTCGAAATTCCTTCTTTCGTTGTAAAGAATAGGAACCAGTCATCAACAAATTCTGAAACAGGAATAATAGCGTTGACCCATTCGCCTTTTTCAACACTAAGGAGGTTGATAATCGGAAGTCCTTTTGCTGTACGACTATATTCCGGAATCTCATATCCTTTCGCACGGTACACTTTTCCTTTGTTTGTAAAGAAAAGAATCGTATCGTGAGTAGATGTCGTTAACAACTGTTGTACAAAGTCATCATCATTCGTTCCCATTCCTTGAATACCACGTCCACCTCTTTTTTGAGTACGATAAGTAGAAAGTGGCAAACGTTTAATATATCCATTATGAGTTAACGTGATCACAATATTTTCAACAGGAATTAGATCTTCATCTTCTATATTTTCAAGGCCACCCGCAACTATTTCTGTTCGTCGCTCATCGTTGAAACGCTCTTTGATTTCAAGCAGCTCTTCACGAATAATTTCAAGTACCTTTTCTTCATCTGCTAAAATAGCTTTTAATTCAGCTATAAGCTTCACTAGAGATTGATATTCTTCTTCAATTTTTTCTCTTTCTAAACCTGTTAATCGTTGAAGTCTCATATCTAGAATGGCTTGTGCTTGCTTTTCGCTTAACGAGAATTGCTCCATTAATCCATTACGAGCAATCTCTGTTGTTTGCGAGTTACGGATAAGGGTGATGACAGCATCTAAGTGATCAAGCGCTATACGTAACCCTTCAAGGATGTGAGCACGTGCTTCCGCTTTTCTTAGTTCGAATGCTGTTCTTCTTTTGATTACTACCTTTTGATGCTCTAAATAATGATAAAGCATCTGTTTTAAGTTAAGGACTTTCGGGTGTCCGTCAACTAAAGCTAGCATATTAATCCCAAAGCTTGTTTGAAGAGCTGTTTGCTTGTACAAATTATTAAGAAGAACATTTGCATTCGCATCCTTACGAACCTCAATAACAACTCTCATACCATTACGGTCTGATTCGTCACGTAAGTCGGTAATTCCCTCAATTTTTTTATCGCGAACTAACTCCGCAATCTTTTCTACTAATTTCGCTTTATTTACTTGGTAAGGAATTTCCTTCACGATAATAACTTGTTTACCAGAAGCCTTTTCCTCAATTTCTACCTTTGCTCGTAGTGTAATAGAGCCACGTCCTGTTTCATACGCTTTTCGTATCCCGCTACGCCCAATGATTTGACCTGCAGTTGGAAAGTCTGGTCCAGGAATGATATCCATAAGCTCTGGAATTGTGATTTCTGGATCCTTACTAAGTGCCAACACTCCGTCAATTACCTCTCCTAGTTGATGAGGGGCGATGTTTGTAGCCATTCCAACTGCAATTCCTGTAGCACCATTCACTAATAGATTTGGAAATCTAGCAGGAAGTACGACAGGCTCTCTCTCTGAGCCATCATAGTTATCTTGATAGTCGATCGTGTCCTTGTTAATATCACGTATAAGTTCCATCGATATTTTGGACATACGAGCTTCTGTATAACGCATCGCAGCAGCAGAATCTCCATCTACAGACCCAAAATTCCCATGACCGTCAACTAGCATATAACGGAAATTAAAATTTTGCGCCATTCGTACCATTGTTTCATAAACGGCAGAATCACCATGTGGGTGATACTTACCGATAACTTCACCAACGATACGAGCAGATTTCTTAAATGGCTTATCCGAAGTCATACCTAAATCATTCATAGCGTAAAGAATTCGACGATGTACCGGCTTTAAGCCATCACGTACATCAGGTAAAGCACGTGATACGATAACACTCATGGCATAGCCTAAAAAAGATTCACGCATTTCATTGCTGATATTACGTCCAATTACATGTGAATGTTGATTTTCTGACATTGTATGATAACCTCCCTTATTCCTTTTCAATATGTGGTTCTGTTATTGATCAATGAATAGAGCTCAAACAGATCCTTTCGTTTAAATTGGGAGAGGTAAATGATAGATGTACTTGCAAGAATTCCTGCCCAATTGAATATGTTTGTTTTTGTTTGTCCACTCTTCATTATAGCAATATTCACACCAGTTTACACATCTAATTCTTAGATGCTCAAGTACCCTTGAAAACCATTCTATCCATCTTATTTTCACGAAACATTAGATGCTACAACACATGGATAGCTACTAGTAAAAAAACACCTCACCGAAATGAGGTGTTCCTTTCTTTAGTCCTGCAATTAAATATCTAAATTTTTAACGTATTGGGCATTTTCTTCAATAAAGTTTCTTCGAGGCTCTACTTTATCACCCATTAGCGTATCAAATGTTTCATCAGCATCAATTGCATCTTCAAGAGTTACTTGAAGCAACGTTCTTGTTTCTGGGTTCATCGTTGTTTCCCAAAGCTGATCTGGGTTCATCTCTCCCAGACCTTTATAGCGTTGGATACCGGCTTTTGGCTGAGCTGGCAACTCTGCTAGTATCGTTTCAAGTTGTTTATCATTATAAGCATATTCAACGCGTTTTCCTTGCTGAATTTTATATAATGGCGGTTGTGCAATATAGATATAGCCTTGTTCTACAATTTCTCTCATGTAGCGATAGAAGAACGTTAGAAGTAAAGTACGTATATGCGCACCATCAACATCAGCATCAGTCATAATAACCACTTTATGATAACGTGCTTTAGAGAGATCAAAATCCTCACCAATCCCAGTTCCTAAAGCAGTAATAATTGCTCTAATCTCGTTATTTGAAAGAATTTTATCTAAACGTGCTTTCTCCACATTAATAATTTTACCTCTTAACGGAAGGATAGCTTGGAAATGACGGTCTCTCCCTTGCTTCGCTGACCCACCTGCAGAGTCACCCTCAACTACATAAATTTCACTAATAGTTGGATCCTTTGATGAACAATCTGCTAGTTTACCTGGTAGATTTGAGATTTCCAAAGCACTTTTTCTTCTAGTTAATTCACGTGCTTTTTTAGCTGCCATACGAGCTCTTGCAGCCATTAAGCCTTTATCTACAATCTTTCTTGCAGTCGTAGGATTTTCTAGTAAAAATTTATCAAATGCTTCTGAGAAAACAGAATCTGTTACTGTACGAACCTCAGAGTTACCTAACTTCGTTTTTGTTTGACCTTCAAATTGTGGATCAGGATGTTTAATTGAGATGATCGCTGTCATTCCTTCTCGGACATCTTCACCAGACAAATTATCATCATTATCTTTGAAAATCTTATTCTTACGAGCGTAATCGTTTATAACACGAGTTAAGGCAGATTTAAAACCAGCTTCATGTGTCCCACCTTCATATGTGTGAATATTATTTGCGAAGGAATAGATATTACTCGTAAAGCTATCGTTGTATTGAATGGCAATTTCAGATGTAATACCATCTTTCTCACCTTCAATGTAAACCGGCTCATCATGAATGACTTCACGAGTCCGATTTAAATGTTCAACGTAAGATTTAATTCCACCTTCGTAATAGTATTCATTCTTACGATCACTTTCTCGTTTATCTTCAATCGTTATTTTTAAGCCGCGATTAAGAAAGGCAAGTTCACGGATACGATTAGCAAGAGTATCATAATCATATTCAGTTGTTTCTTTGAAGATCTCTTCATCAGGCTTGAAGTGGGTGATTGTTCCTGTTACATCTGTTTCACCGATTACTTCTAAATCAGCTGCAGGTACTCCCTTTTGGAACTTTTGATAATGGACCTTACCTTCACGGTGAACCGTAACATTTAGTTCAGTAGATAAAGCATTAACAACAGATGCACCTACTCCGTGAAGACCACCGGATACTTTATATCCTCCGCCTCCAAACTTACCACCAGCATGCAGAACCGTCATGATTACTTCTACTGCTGGTCGACCCATTTTCTCATGGATTCCTACTGGAATTCCTCGACCGTTATCTTTTACTGTAATACTGTTATCTTCTTCAATCGTGACATTAATTTCAGTACAAAACCCTGCCAGCGCCTCGTCAATACTGTTATCAACGATTTCCCATACTAAATGGTGAAGACCTTTTGCACTTGTAGATCCAATATACATCCCTGGTCGTTTACGTACCGCTTCGAGACCTTCTAGAACCTGTATCTGATTTTCATCATATGATTGTTGCTGGACTTGATTCTCTTCCATCGTCATACTGATTCACCTACACTTTTCTTAAAGCTTTCACTTTTAATCACTAACAGAAGCACCTATTATACCACTACGCTTACTTGCTGCCATTTAGGGTTAGGTGCCAGATTGTTCATTTTTTCTTTTCTACTTACAAATTTATATCAATTGCAATATTTGCTCGTTTTTTTAACGTCCCTGACGATAAAGGGGAAAAATAAATTTTATCATTTGTTACAATAATTGATTTCGTATCACCATTTGATAACTCAACAATTCTATCTTGTTGCTTCGTAAAAAACTCATCTACAATAGGTGAGTCGAGTGAAGATTGACGATCTAAAATCATAACCACTTCTTTTGAAGGAACGACGAAATTGTCTCCTAAATGAATATACAAATCAATCACCTCTATTATCGTCTGAAAGCTCCCCAGCTTTTACATGAAATGTCGCCGCTTCTCTTAATGTTTGATGATCAATACCTTCAACACTTGTTGTAGTTACAAAGGTTTGAACTTTTCCTTGAATCGTATTCAATAAATGAGATTGCCTATAATCGTCTAGTTCAGAAAGTACATCATCTAGTAAAAGAATAGGATATTCACCAATCTCATTATGTATTAAATCAATTTCAGCTAATTTTAACGACAAAGCAGTCGTTCTTTGCTGTCCTTGTGATCCGTATGTTTGAACATCGTGGTTGTTTACAAAAAAGAGTAAGTCATCACGATGTGGTCCCGCTAACGTGGCACCTCGATCAATTTCCTTTTCTCTTATTTTAGCAAACTTCTCCTCAAAGGCTCTTATCATTTTCGACAAATCATCATCTTCTGATACATCAAGCGATGGTTTATATTTTATGGTTAATGTTTCTAGCCCTCTACTAATCCCAGTATGTATAGGTTGAGCCCACTTTTGTAATTCGGAAATGAACTGTAGTCGTTTCAAAATAATTTTGCCTGCAGCTTCACTTAACTGAGCTGTAAGCACATCAAGCATCGTTTGGTCCGTTTGCTTACGAGTTTGCAAAAGCTTTAAGTAATGATTTCTCTGCTGCATAATTTTTTGATAACGGCTCAAATCATGGAGATACACCGCTGAAACCTGACCAATCTCCATGTCAATAAATCTCCTTCGTATTTGTGGACTACCCTTAACTAAGCTTAGATCCTCGGGAGCAAACATAATAACATTCATTCCACCAACATACTGGCTTAGCCTCTCTTGCTCAATATGGTTCAATTTCGCTTTTTTACCTTTTTTTGAGATAACCAATTGCAGAGAAGTTGAACGATTGTATTTTTCAACACTACCCTCTATTTTAGCATATTCTTTATCCCAATAGATAAGTTCTTTATCGTTTGACGTTCGATGTGATTTCGCCATGGCTAAAACATAGATTGATTCCATCACATTGGTTTTTCCTTGAGCATTCTCTCCGAGTATCACATTTACTTTATTTTCAAACTGAACCGTTAGATCTTCATAATTACGATAATTTTTTAATGTCAGCTCTTTAATAAACAAATTTTGCACACCAACTTTAGTTTTGGCTGTTTTCATATAGTTTGTTACTTATGGAAAAATCCCAAGTGTTGGACTTTCCCTAGGTACAAGGTTTTTTCTCTCTGAATAATAGGGAGAGTCACTTGTTTCTTGTCTACCAGTGTATTTCGTTCGAATGATGACTATATCTTATAAAAAAACTTATATTGAATAGCAACAAAATCCAAGAAAAGAGCCTTAGTTTTTCACAATATACGTGCCGAAATCAGGAATATATACGAGGTCACCGTTTCTTAGTTTCTTCCCTCTACGGTTTTCGGGTTCATTATTAACAAAAATCTCATACTCTGACAAAAACCATTTCGCCATACCGCCAGATTGAATAACATCTGCTAGTTTTAAAAATTGCCCAAGAGTAATAAATTCCGTATCTATGATTACTGGTTTTACCATAACGAACCACCTTTCTTCAGTAGTCTCTAACTTTATATTTTACTAAAAAACATTCCTAAAGTACACCTCAATGAAGTTCAACTTATATTGTCCACTCCAGAAAAACACAAAAAAGACAGATAGGTAATCAGACCCATACCTCTTGTTGGTTGATTTCATGCTAGTTTGTCACAAAATTGGAAATTAACTCGTTTCACTAGAGAGAGAAGAGGAACGTCAAGGAAATCAACGACGTTTGAAGGCCTTTACTAAAACGGTTAAATCCTATGAAAGGCAAAAAAATGACTGACAATAGTCAGCCATTTAGTAGCGTATCTTGTTGGAAAATTAGTAGGTTCTAACAGGTAAAATTAGCTGAAGCATAGAATCATCAGTTGTTGTACGAATAACAAATGGTCTCATAGCACCTGTAAAGTTCACATTAATTTCCGTACCTTCAAGCGCTTTTAAAGCATCCATTACGTATTTTGCGCTAAATGAAATCTTTAATTCTTCTCCTTCAACTTCCTCTGCTTGAATTTCTTCACTTACTTTTCCAATTTCAGGAGAATTAGACGAAATCTCAATCATACTGTTTGTAAGTGTTGATAATTTAACAACATTGTTTCGTGCTTCTTTTGCTAATAAGGATGCACGATCAATAGCTTGTAAGAAATCCTTTGAATTAAGAGTTAAATTTGTTTTACTATCTGCAGGAATTAAGCGAGATGTATCAGGGTAATTTCCATCTAATAATCTAGAGAAAAATAATAGATTTTTCGCTTTAAAAAGTACTTGGCTTTCTGTAAAAACAATTTCAACAGGCTCGTTCGTATCATCTAGAATTTTACTTAATTCACTTAAGCTTTTTCCTGGAATTACAACATTATAGGAACCGTTTTGATGAGAGTGGATTGGTGCTTTTCTTAGAGCTAAACGGTGACTATCCGTTGCAATACAAACCAATTCACCATTTTCTAGCTTCCAGTTCACTCCTGTTAAAATTGGTCTAGTTTCTGATGTAGAAACAGCAAAAACAGTTTGACGAATCATTGCTTTAATAAGGTCTGTAGGCATTTTATATATGTTTTCTTCTTCAATTTGCGGTAGGTGCGGATATTCTTCTGCATCTTGTCCGTTTAAATTAAATTCGGCTTTTCCAGAGCGAATAACCGTTGAATAATGATTTCCTACTTCAATTTCAACAATTTCTTTTGGGAGTTTTTTCACTATTTCACTAAAGAATTTGGCTTGTAAAACAACACTACCTGTTTGGTGTATTTCAACAATCTCTTTTTCATTTTCCTCAGCTGGAATAAACGATTCAATTGAGATATCTGAATCACTTCCTGTTAAAGTCACTCCTTCAGTATGAGCAACGATCTTTATTCCTGTTAAGATCGGTACTGTAGTTCTTGAAGAAACTGCCTTCATTACATCTTGTACACTTTGAACTAGATAATCTCGTTGAATGATAAATTTCATGAGTCATTTCCTCCTCTTGAATATAATCGAAAAATACGATTCTCAACATACTTTTTTAAGAACTAGTTATATTATTTATTTTTAAAAAATATAGTAGAAGTACTAGTAGGGCCTGTGGAAATGTGGATAACCGTGTTAAACGAAAGGAAACACAGCCTATCCACATGTGGACAGACTGTGTATATAGTAGCTCAAGTTATTCACATTATCCCAGATCACTAATTCACGAACCTTTTAAGAGACCCGTAATTTCTTTTAATTGTTTTTGTAATTGCTCATCAGTTTGAAGCATTTTAGAAATTTTCTCGTGAGCATGAATGACAGTTGTATGATCACGACCTCCAAACTCTTCCCCAATCTTAGGTAAAGAAGAATCTGTTAGCTCTCTAGATAAATACATGGCAATCTGTCTAGGAAAAGCAACAGATTTTGTACGTTTCTTCGCTTTGAAATCTTCTAATTTCACCTGATATTCTTGTCCGACTATTCGTTGAATATCACTGATAGAAATAATCTTGGGCTTAGAATTTGGAATAATATCTTTTAAAGCCTCTGCTGCTAAATCGGCATTAATGTCTTTATTTATAAGAGAAGAATAGGCAACAACACGAATGAGTGCACCTTCTAATTCGCGAATATTGGAATCTATTTGATTGGCAATGTACAGCATCACTTCATTTGGAATATCCAGACCTTCAGCTTTTGCCTTTTTACGTAAAATGGCGATTCTTGTTTCTAAATCTGGTGGAGTAATGTCTGTAATTAAACCCCATTCAAATCGAGAACGAAGTCTGTCTTCTAGTGTTGGAATTTCTTTAGGTGGTCGATCACTGGAGATAACAATTTGCTTACTTTCTTCATGCAAAGTATTAAACGTATGGAAAAATTCTTCTTGTGTTTGTTCTTTTCCCGCTAAAAATTGAATATCATCAATTAGTAGTACATCAACACTTCTATATTTATTCCTAAAATCAACGGCTTTATTGTCTCGAATGGAGTTAATAAATTCGTTCGTGAATTTTTCTGATGAAAGATAAACAACTTTTGCAGATGGATTATGATCAATTACATAATGTCCAATTGCATGCATTAAGTGGGTCTTACCTAATCCTACGCCCCCATAAATAAATAACGGGTTATATGCTTTGGCTGGTGCTTCAGCAACAGCAAGTGACGCAGCATGAGCAAAGCGATTCCCTGAACCTATAACAAACGTATCAAATGTATATTTAGGATTAAGCATATTTTGCGGTAATTCAGGCTGTTCATCATCTGACTTATTCATTTGCTTAATCGGAGAGTTGGGAACAAAGTCATCGTCCGACTGATTCTGCGGAATAATGAATTTAATAGCAAATTCTTCACCTGTTAATTGATAGATACTATCTGCAATTAGGTGGAGATAACGGGATTCTAGCCAGTCCCTTGCAAATTCATTAGGAGCAGTGATTGTCAGAGTATCACCTTGAATGCCATGTGCTTTAGTAGATTTGAGCCACGTTTCAAAACTAGGCTTACTAATTTTCTTTTCAATTTCTGCTAAAGCTTTACTCCAAAGTTCGGATATATTCTCCATTAGGTGGTTTGTCCCTCCTTTACAAAAGCATCCCTTCCTAGTTGTACAAGTAATGTACAAGTTACGAATATCCATGTATAAACATACAAAACGAATAAAATGTGTATAAATATATAATATAGTAGAAAAACGTCTTTTCGACAAAACTCACGACATGTGGACAACAATTTACACAAGCTGTTTATAATCTTTCCACATCTTATCCACAGTCTGTGGATAAAGAAAATGGTATGAGTGAATATAAAGAGTGAAAACATAAATATAATATCAGAATAAAACTAGAGTTGCAATGGTTTTTACAAACTTATCCACACAATTAAGCAATTGTTGAAAGGTTTTGTCCACAACGGTAGGGATTGTGAAAAACTTGTCGATAACTAGTGTGGATAGTGAAGAAGAGTGTCGAAAAATTATCCACAAGCTAAGTTAATGCTTTTTGTATAAGGGAAGAAACTCATGGTGGGATAATATTTTTATAAATGAAAACTAAAAAGTAATGATGGTACGTGTAAGGATTTATGATGAGGATGATCACGAAAGAATTTACTGGGGTGGGGAAGACGTGGTTCTGTTTTAAAGACAGGATCAGTTAAACGAAAAAGGAGAGGTGAAGGAAATTAAATAAAAATTAGTAATAAGAAAATTAGTGAAAGAAGAGGTAAGGCGATATAAAGTTAGATGATTGTGGGAAGGTAAGGGGAAAGGTGTGATCGTTAGAAACGATTTGCCTATATTTAAAGACAATCTTAAGATATTAACAATGAAAGTGACTAGAGCCATCTATATAGAACTTTTTTAGCTTATCCTGAAAAATTCCAGGAGAGAAATTAAAACGTTGATGAATCAGACAAATGAAGAAGAAACCTAAATTTTCCTAGATAAAGCAAAGGTTTATGACGGAAATCAACAGGAAGAGAAGAGAAAATCTTTTCAGAGGTTGACAATTGGTAGGGTAGGTTACTATAATTAGTAAGACTGTCTTTAACTGTTATTCCTCAGGGAGGTGTCATATATGAAACGTACTTATCAACCAAATAAACGTAAACGTAGTAAAGTTCATGGTTTCCGTAGTCGCATGAGCACAGCTAATGGACGTAAAGTTCTTGCTCGCCGTCGTCGCAGAGGAAGAAAAGTATTATCAGCATAGGCCACTGACGCATCAGTGGTCTTTTTTTTCACATGAAGGACTTAAAACATTATGTTCGTACTACTCATACATAGTAGAAATCCATAGATAAACAACGTTTATAACATATGTGAAAACGAACTGTTTAAACCGTAAGGAGATCAGACATAATGATGGGGACCATTCTGTTTTTGGTTATAGACAGAACGTACCGGAGTGAAACGAATGAGAAGAAAATATAGAGTTAAAAAAAATAAAGATTTTCAAAAAATATTCAAACAAGGAAAATCAATTGCTAATCGACAATTTGTCCTTTATATAATGGATAATTCTACTGAGAAGGAATTTCGGATCGGATTATCTGTTAGTAAGAAGATTGGAAACGCTGTGACTAGAAACAAAGTAAAGCGGTTAATTCGACAAGTATTTCTAGAAGAGAAAGATAAGCTTATTACGGGTAAGGAATTCATTATGATTGCGAGAAAGCCAGCAGCAGAAATGAATTATCATGAAGTAAAAGGAAGCATACAGCATCTTCTTAGAAAAGGTAAACTATATCAGCGAAAATAACTGTTGAAATTTGTTGAAACGATCCGAGCGAAAACTTGTTTATATAAAAGAAATTCTTTCATAAAAATGATATGATTATGACTATGTGGAACTTTTTCTATCTTTTAACGTAAGTATACACACGAGTATCTATTTTTTGTTAGGAGGAAAAAAGGTTTGAAGAGGCGCATACTTTTAATAGCGGGGTTAATAAGTGTATTAACCTTATTAACAGGTTGTACTGAGGTAAATATACCGATTACATCTGAAAGTGAAGGATTCTGGAATTCGTATATTGTTTATCCATTATCACAATTAATTACATACTTTGCTGAAATTACAGGTGATAATTACGGTATTGCCATTGTTTTTGTTACGATTATCATTCGCTTAGCCATACTACCATTGATGATTAAGCAAACGAAAAGTTCAAAAGCGATGCAAGCGATCCAACCAGAAATGCAAAAATTACGTGAGAAATATAGTTCAAAAGATCAACAAACACAACAAAAGCTTCAACAGGAAACAATGGCATTGTTCCAGAAGCATGGTGTGAATCCACTTGCAGGATGTTTTCCATTAATTATTCAAATGCCAATTTTAATTGGTTTCTATCATGCGATTATGAGAACTGAAGCAATTGCAGAGCACACATTCCTATGGTTTGATTTAGGTGAAAGAGATCCGTATTTCATACTTCCACTTGTAGCTGGAGCGACGACATTTATTCAACAAAAAATGATGATGGCAGGTACAGCTAATCAAAATCCGCAGATGGCAATGATGCTTTGGATTATGCCAATAATGATCATTGTGTTCGCGATTTCCTTCCCAGCAGCACTATCACTATACTGGGTTGTAGGTAACTTATTTATGATTATTCAAACTTACTTTGTCAAAGGTCCTGAATTAAAAGCGGCTGCAAAAGACGGAGGAAGTAAAAAGTGATGAAAGTAACTGCTAATGGACGTAATGTCGAGGAAGCAGTAGAGCATGCACTTAACCAATTACAAGCAACTAAAGCAGAAGTAGAAATAAAAGTAGTAGATGAAGGTAGTAAAGGGTTTCTTGGAATTATTGGGAAAAAGCCTGCACAAGTTATCGTGACCATCAAGCCGGATCCTATTAAGGAAGCAGAAGCTTATATAAAAGAAGTCATGGAAAAGATGGGGATTAAGGCTAATGTAACGGTTAAAAAAACGGGTAAAACAGCTACATTTCAAATAACTGGTGATAATATGGCCATGTTGATCGGAAAAAGAGGACAAACCTTAAATTCTCTTCAATATTTAACGCAATTAGTCGCTAATCGGTATGCAGATCATTACATACAGATCTATATTGATGTTGAAAATTATCGTGAGCGAAGAAAAGAAGCGCTTAACCAGTTAGCTGAAAAAGTTGCGTTACAAGTACAACGTACACATTCAAATGTATCTCTAGAGCCAATGCCTTCACACGAAAGAAAAATTATCCATGCTGCTTTGGCTAAATATCGTCACATCTCCACTTATTCAGTTGGAGAAGAACCTAAAAGACATTTAGTTGTGGCGCTTAAGGAAAAAGGATGACTCATTGGGTCATCCTTTTTTCTATTGAAAATTGTTAACGGAGTCTTACATATTTACGATTCTTTAGCAAAAAATAAGCAGAGTATGGATGAAATGAGGGGACATATGGAACAACAAACAATGGAGATCATTAAAAATGAGTTGAATAACGTTAAAGTAAGTTCCTCTATTACAAATGAAGAAACATTACAAGCGATTAAACAAAAAGTTGATATTGGTTCAATGGACGAATTTATTAGTCAATTAACCTTGCAAGAAGAGGAAGTATTAGAAGAAATTGTAGAGAACTCAATAAAAAATTGTCAAACTGAACTCTTTTCATCCACGCTCTATAAAAAATTTCATCTTCTTACGAGTGTCTATTTAAAAATTTAGAGGTCCTTTTTAGGACCTCATATCAAAATTTGGCCGATTTTCTCCTGTAATTCTCCAAACTCATATTCATCATTGTGAATATACGATTTAAGCTCCACTTTTATTTCCTGTAAGCACTTATGAGTATTCGGACAGTGAAAGTGCTTCTTTCTATTGAGTAGTTTATCCAGCTTTCGTACTCTTTCATATTCCGAAAGTTTATCGAGGCTCATCACTGTAAAAATTTCATGTTTTACAGAATCTACACTCAAGTGAAATCACTCTCCCTCTAACTATCTTTTACGAATTGAATTCATTTAAACAGAGAGTAATTTTCCATCTGAAAGGTTTGGGGATAAGTGTGAGGTGTGAAATATTGTTATTAACATGTGGATAAGTTAAAATAGGTATGTGTAGAAAAGAAAAAATAACATTGTGGATAAAAGATAAATGATTTTGCTTTCTAAAGAAATCGAATTATGCTATCTTTAAGTTTTGGTCAAGTTATTTTAAATATGTCAATAAAGAGTAGAACTTATAATAAAGAGGATGTAGCTCTAATAAATCGTGAAAATAATTTGAACGATCTATCTTTGTATAATAGGAAAGCAGCTAGATGAAATAGATAATGATGAAAGAAAGAAGAGGTGATCGTAAAGATGGAGTTGGATACAATTACGGCGATATCGACGCCATTAGGAGAAGGAGCTATTGCCATCGTAAGGTTAAGTGGGGAAGAAGCAATTCAAATTGCGGATAAACTATTTAAAGCTCCTACTAATAAGCGTCTATCAGATGTTGACTCCCATACGATCCATTACGGACATATTATAGATCCAGCAACAGATAAAATTGTGGAAGAAGTAATGGTCTCAATTATGAGAGGACCAAGAACCTTCACTAGAGAGAATGTTGTCGAAATCAATTGCCATGGTGGATTAGTTACGGTGAATAAAGTACTGCAGCTTTGTGTTCAAAATGGTGCCCGATTAGCAGAGCCAGGAGAGTTTACAAAACGAGCGTTTTTAAATGGGCGTATTGATTTATCACAAGCAGAAGCGGTCATGGATTTAATACGAGCTAAAACCGATCGCGCAATGAATGTTGCTTTAGGACAAATGGAAGGAAAGTTATCCAAACTTGTTCAAAAGCTTAGACAGGAAATACTGGAAACATTGGCTCATGTTGAAGTAAATATCGATTATCCAGAGTACGACGACGTTGAAGAAATGACGCATCAAATGCTAATTGAAAAAGCCACCTTTGTGAAAGCGGAAATTAATAAACTATTACAAACATCTCAACAAGGAAAAATACTAAGAGAAGGGCTCTCAACAGTCATTATTGGAAGACCGAATGTAGGGAAATCCTCTTTACTAAATAGCTTAGTGCATGAGAATAAGGCAATTGTGACAGATATTCCAGGGACTACTCGTGATGTGATCGAGGAGTATGTCAATGTGCGAGGAGTACCACTTCGTTTAGTTGATACGGCTGGAATTCGTGAAACAGAGGATATTGTTGAACGAATCGGAGTAGAAAAATCACGACAAGTATTAAAAGAGGCGGACCTCATCTTGCTTGTTTTAAATTATAATGAAGAGCTTTCAAATGAAGATGTAAAATTATTTGAAGCAGTAAAGGGAATGGACGTAATCGTTATAGTAAATAAAACGGATTTGCATCAGCAAATAAATCTTGAAAAAGTAAAAGAGCTTGCTGGGGACCGACCTGTTGTAACGACTTCTTTACTAGAAGAACAAGGAATAGATGCTCTTGAAGAAGCTATTAGCACATTATTTTTCCAAGGAAACGTTCAAAGTGGTGATTTAACGTACGTATCAAATTCAAGGCATATCGCTTTGTTAACAGCTGCAAAATCATCAATTGAAGATGCACTTATTGGAGTTGAAACAGGTGTCCCAATTGATATTGTTCAAATTGACTTAACACGTTGCTGGGAACAACTTGGAGAAATTATCGGTGATGCCGTACATGAAAGTCTAATTGATCAGTTATTTTCACAATTTTGTTTAGGTAAATAAATCAGAAGGTTATTTTAAAAGGAGGGTAAAAAATGTCATATCAAGCAGGAGACTATGATGTCATTGTTGTAGGAGCTGGTCATGCTGGAGTCGAATCCGCATTAGCGTCTGCAAGAATGGGAGCAAAAACATTAGTCATCACGATTAACTTAGACATGGTTGCATTTATGCCATGTAATCCTTCTGTTGGTGGACCCGCAAAAGGGATCGTTGTTCGAGAAATCGATGCCTTAGGTGGAGAAATGGGTAAAAATATCGACAAAACTCATATCCAAATGAGAATGCTAAATACAGGGAAAGGGCCCGCTGTCAGAGCCCTTCGTGCACAAGCAGATAAGTTTGCCTATCAGCATGAAATGAAAAAAACAATGGAAAATGAACGTAATCTTACGTTATTACAAGGAATGGTTGATCGGTTAATCATTGAAGATGGAGTTTGTAAAGGTGTTGTTACCCAAACAGGAGCGGAATTTTCTGCGAAAGCCGTTGTTTTAACAACAGGTACGTTTTTAAGAGGAGAAATTATTTTAGGAGATCTTAAATATTCTAGTGGTCCTAATAATCAACAGCCATCAATCAAGCTGTCTGAACACTTACAAGAATTAGGTTTAGACCTAGTTAGATTTAAAACAGGTACTCCTCCACGTGTTAACAGTCATACTATAGACTACACAAAAACAGAGATTCAACCAGGGGATGAGGTACCACGTGCATTCTCATACGAGACAACAAAATATATTACGGATCAATTACCTTGCTGGTTAACCTATACAAGTACCGAGACCCATCAAATTATTGATGAGAACCTTCACCGTTCCCCAATGTATTCAGGAATGATTAAAGGGACAGGTCCACGTTATTGTCCATCTATTGAAGATAAGGTTGTCCGATTCAATGATAAGCCGCGTCACCAAATATTCTTAGAGCCTGAGGGCCGCAATACTCAAGAAGTATACGTACAAGGCTTATCAACAAGCTTACCAGAGGATGTTCAACAAAGAATGCTAAGAACGATTCCGGGGCTAGAAAAAGCACAAATGATGAGAGCTGGTTATGCCATTGAGTATGATGCGATTGTACCAACTCAATTATGGCCAACACTTGAAACAAAAAAGATTCATTCTTTATATACAGCGGGTCAAATTAACGGAACGTCAGGCTATGAAGAGGCAGCAGGACAAGGGTTAATGGCAGGAATAAACGCTGCTCAAAAAGCTCTCGGTAAAGAAGAGGTTATTTTAAGCCGTTCGGATGCTTATATTGGTGTTCTAATTGATGATTTAGTCACAAAAGGTACAAGTGAGCCATATCGCTTATTAACCTCTCGTGCTGAATATCGTTTGTTACTTCGCCATGATAATGCAGATTTACGTCTTACTGATATTGGACATAAAATTGGATTAATTTCAGAGGAAAGATATGCCGATTTCCTTGAGAAAAAAGAGGCAATTGAAAAAGAAAAAGAGCGCCTAGCTTCTATTATTATTAAGCCAAACGAAACAACACAAAGCTTAATTCTCTCTGTAGGTGGAAGTGAGTTAAAAGATGGAATTCGTGCTAGTGATTTATTAAAACGACCAGAAATGGTTTACAAGCATATCCAACAACTTGCACCAGCTGAAGGTGAAGTGAATGGGGATGTAGCGGAGCAGGTAGAAATTCAAATTAAGTATGAAGGCTATATTGAAAAATCTCTACAGCAAGTCGATAAATTAAAGAAGATGGAAAATAAAAAGGTACCTGAAAACATTGATTACGATGATATTAATGGATTAGCTACGGAAGCCCGTCAAAAATTAAAAGAAGTAAGACCTCTTTCTGTTGCACAGGCATCACGTATTTCAGGTGTAAATCCAGCAGATATATCGATCTTGTTAGTCTATCTTGAGCAAGGAAAAATCGCTCGAGTATCTAATCAATAACGAAAGGTTTTGACTATGGATATTGCATTATTTCAATCAAGTTTAGCGGAGAAGGGGATTTCCCTTTCTCCTAAACAAATGGATCAGTTTGATTTATACTATCGCTTGCTAGTAGAATGGAACGAGAAAATGAATTTAACTTCTATTACAGATGAAAAAGAAGTGTACTTAAAGCATTTTTATGATTCTATTTCAGCAGCTTTTTACTTTGATTTTTCAAAATCTTATTCATTATGTGATGTGGGTGCTGGTGCTGGTTTTCCTAGTATCCCTATAAAAATATGTTTCCCAGAATTAAAGGTGTCAATTGTTGATTCTCTTCAAAAAAGAATTACATTTTTAACTGAGCTTACAAAGCAGCTTGGTTTAGAAAATGTGCACTTACATCATGATCGCGCCGAAACATTTGGACAAACTAGTGAATTCCGCGAATCGTATGATTTAGTAACTGCTCGAGCAGTGGCTAGGCTATCTGTGTTAAGTGAGCTGTGTTTACCGTTAGTAAAAAAGGATGGATTCTTTATTGCCATGAAAGGTGCAGCAGCACAGGATGAATTGGAATCTGGAAAGAAAGCTCTTCAAGTTCTTGGGGGAAAGCTTCAACAAACACATTCTTTTGAACTTCCAATTGAAAATAGTGAACGTACCATTTTCATTGTAGAAAAACAAAAAAACACACCGAAAAAATATCCGAGAAAACCCGGTACACCTAATAAGCTTCCACTTAAGTAAATGTTTCATGTGAAACATTTACTTAAGTTTATGATAGATTGCAGGAGAAAATGATAGAAAACTAGAATACTAATAATGGTCATTTTTAAAGGTGGTGTAGGCTTATGAAGCATCCATTTTCCCGCTTTTTCGGTTTGGGTGAAAAAGAAGAAGCAGAACAAACTGAACAAACTGAACATGTGATTGTTCAAGATGTTGAAGAAGAACCTATAGTAGAAGAAAATAAAGAAGAGGTAAAGCAAATCATTGTGAAAGACATTGTCCCAAACCGCTTTCAACCTCGTACAGTATTTTCAAATGAAAAGATAGAAGAGTTAGCGTTAACAATACGAACTCATGGAATTATTCAACCTATTGTCGTCCGTGAAATAGATGGGAAATTTGAACTTATTGCAGGAGAAAGACGTTGGCGAGCTGTTCAAACATTAGGTTGGGAGTTCATACCTGCAATTGTAAAGGATTTCAATGATACAGAGACCGCGAGTGTAGCTTTAATTGAGAATTTACAAAGAGAAGAGCTATCCTCAATTGAAGAAGCTGTCGCATATGCAAAACTTCTTGAGCTACATAATTTAACACAAGAAGCACTCGCACAAAGGTTAGGAAAAGGGCAATCCACAATTGCAAATAAGCTTCGTTTATTAAAATTGCCAGAGGCAGTTCAAGAGGCTTTATTAAATAAGGAAATGACAGAACGACACGCTCGTGCTCTTATTCCCTTGAAAGATCCTGAGCTTCAAATGAAAGTTGCTCAAGAAGTGATTGAAAAACAACTAAATGTCAAACAGACTGAAGAGAAAGTTGTAAAACTCCTTGAGAAACATAATGTAAAACCTAAACCAAAGCGCAAAGCATTTAGCCGAGATACTAGAATTGCCATGAATACAATTCGTCAATCGCTATCAATGGTTGAGGATAGTGGTGTGAAATTAAACACCGAAGAAGAGGAATTTGAAGAATATATTCAATTTACAATTAAAATACCAAAGTAAGTGTAATAGATATAGGATATTGCATTTATTAACATGTTATTCATAAAGTAGAATCATCTAGGTAGGTGCTGGCATTTGTCAGGCCTTTTTTCTTTGTCTTTCGTTGTATACGATCTTGATCACCTAATATATTTTGTGTAAATAATACCGAAAGTTTCTAGAATTCATATAAAATATGATAGCAATCTCATTAAAAAGTAAATTTTCGATAAAAAATCCACCTTGAAAATACAAAATTAGAGAAATCATAAAAAATTCAATTCTTTCTATTCGATTCATGATAAAATATAAAAATGATAACAAATGGAATTTTCATAGCGTTATCTTTATAATTTTACAAAGTTTACTCCTAGTAGTTCAGATTTTAATAGAAGGCTTTTCTAAGAGAGTGTCGATTTCACATTAAAATAGCGTGATAGATTGCTCTTTAGATAGTTTGAGTATGGTGATAAAAAGGTAATTCAAGCTTTAAGAAAAGCAAATCGTAAGTAAAAACAGACCTTATGTATTATGAAAGCAGGTGACATCGTGGGAAAAATTATTGCGATTGCAAACCAAAAAGGTGGAGTTGGCAAAACAACAACCTCTGTAAATTTGGGTGCTTGCTTAGCATACATCGGTAAACGAGTGCTTCTTGTCGATGTTGACCCACAAGGAAATGCAACGAGCGGAATTGGCATTGAAAAGGCTGATGTCGAGCAATGCATATATGATATTTTAGTAGACGATGCAGAAGTTAGAGATGTAATCAAGCCAACTGCGGTAGAAAATCTTGATATCATTCCAGCTACAATCCAGCTAGCAGGTGCCGAAATTGAACTTGTACCCACTATTTCACGTGAAGTACGGCTAAAGAGAGCACTTGAATCAGTAAAGCATGAGTACGATTATATGGTAATTGACTGTCCACCATCCTTAGGACTGCTTACAATCAATGCCTTAACAGCATCTGATGCGGTTTTAATACCTGTACAATGTGAATATTATGCACTTGAAGGGTTAAGTCAATTATTAAACACAGTTCGTCTTGTTCAAAAACACCTAAATACAGAATTAACAATTGAAGGTGTTTTATTAACAATGCTTGATGCTAGAACAAATTTAGGTATTCAAGTTATTGATGAAGTGAAGAAATATTTTCAAGATAAAGTTTATAAAACAATTATCCCTCGTAATATCCGTTTAAGTGAAGCACCAAGTCATGGACAACCCATTATCATTTACGATCCAAGGTCTAGAGGCGCAGAGGTTTATTTAGATTTGGCAAAGGAAGTGGTTGTGAATGGCTAGAGGGTTAGGAAAAGGAATTAACGCTTTGTTTTCTAATATGGAAGTAGGGCAGGAGGAAACCGTTCAAGAGATTAACTTGAGTGAAATCCGTCCTAATCCATATCAACCTCGTAAAACGTTCGAACCAGAAGCAATCCAAGAATTGAAGGATTCAATAGTACAGCATGGCGTATTACAACCCATTATTTTACGTAAAACTATTAAAGGCTTTGAAATTGTTGTTGGAGAAAGACGTTTTAGAGCAGCAAAGGAAGCAAAATTAGCAGCTATACCTGCAGTTGTTCGTGACTTAACTGAGCAGCAAATGATGGAACTTGCATTACTGGAAAACCTTCAACGTGAAGATTTATCACCTATTGAAGAGGCGCATGCTTATCAAACTTTAATGGAGAAATTAAACTTCACCCAAGAAGCATTAGCCAAAAGACTTGGAAAAAGTCGTCCACATATTGCAAACCACGTTCGTTTACTTTCGTTGCCAAAACAAATTCAACAAATGCTTGCTGAAGGAAAGCTCTCAATGGGGCATGGTCGAACATTGTTAGGACTGAAGAATAAAGAAAAGCTTCAGCCCCTTGTTAATAAAATTATTCGAGAACAGTTGAATGTTCGCCAAGTAGAGCAATTAATCCAACAGTTAAATGAGAATGTTCCACGTGAAACAAAAAAGAAGCCTGTAGAGAAAGATGTTTTTATTAAGGAACGAGAATCTTACTTACAGGAGTACTTTGGGACATCTGTTTCAATAAAAAAGCAGAAGAAAAAAGGGAGAATTGAAATTGAGTTCTTCTCACAAGACGATCTTGAACGTATTCTGGAGCTTTTAAATTCCCAAAAAGAATCATTGTAAAAAAGGAACTTAGCTGACTTTTACAAGTCAGCTTCTTTTCATGTGATTAATGAGGCTTCTTCATATTGAGAATAATTCATACATGAAATTTTAATGGTGGAACGGTAGGTGAACAACATGGTTTTGTTCGGTAGTATAGTAAATGCGCTCGGAATTATCGGAGGAACTTTAATTGGTTTACTATTAAGGAAAATTCCTGAGCAAATGAAACAAACAGTCATGACGGCTATTGGTATTTCAGTTATTATTCTAGGAATTGATATGGCCTTAAAAAGTGCAGATTTTTTCTATGTTATTGTTAGTCTTGTAGTAGGTACCGTAATAGGTGAGTGGCTACGAATTGAGGATTCTTTACATTATATAGGGAAGGTTCTTGAAAAGAAATTAGATAAAACGGAAAGCAGCAATATTGCTCAGGGCTTTGTAACAGCGACTTTAATTTTTGTAGTAGGAGCAATGGCAATAGTAGGAGCGCTTGATAGTGGATTACGTTCAGACCATTCCGTTTTATTAACAAAATCAATGATTGATGGATTTACAAGTATGGTTTTGGCTAGCACATTAGGCATCGGTGTTATTTTTTCAGCCATACCTGTCTTTTTGTATCAAGGTGGAATCGCGCTCTTTGCAAATATCATTCATTCCTACTTACCTCCAGCATTATTAGATTTGCTTATTGCTGAATTAACAGCAACTGGAGGGGTATTAATTTTTGCAATTGGTCTAAATATTCTAGGAATCAAGCAAATACGTGTAGCGAACCTTTTACCAAGTATCTTGATTATTACATTAATTGTACTTATTCAGGCATAACCTGTGACTAAACACTGTTCATGAAGGACAGTGTTTTTTTGTACAGGAAAAAGGAAGTTTTCCATCGCGCATTTGCTTATATACTTATCTGTAAAGGGATATCTTAAAGATATTTCATGTGATTTTTTTAAGATAAATGAAGATTGAAGTAGTTACTGTTATTCACCTTAAGCTTGTTGAGATTGATCAAGGTTATTCTGCTCTTGTTGGTTCGGTGAATCACTAAGTGTATTTAACCAATCTCTTCGAATAGAGAGGCGCTTTTCTAAATAGGCTTCTTCCGCTTTTAGAATTCCCTCTGCAATCTGATCTGCCATGCTAACGACTACATGTAACCGTGTGTTTTGAAGAACTAAATATTCCATATATCCACTGATATTTACTATTCCTGTTATATGCATATCACCTACAGGAGGGAGATCCTTATTAACACCAGCACCAGGCTTAATAGACCCTTTATCAATTTGAATAAAACCAACACTTTTCATTCTACCTAGACATGCATCAATAGCGATGATGAAAGGATTTTTATGTTTTTCGTGAATGTGTTCAAGAGTTTCTGCTAAATTAACCGCATGAACCGGATCTTTTAAGGTCCCATACACGTGAAAATAAGAAATATCTTTTTGAATCTTAGAACCTACTAAAGGACCTAGGCTGTCACCCGTAGATCGGTCTGTTCCGATACAAACAACTACAATTTGCTTGTAATAGAGGCGTGGTAGGTGATTCATAATAGAATCAGATAATAAATCTGCTACCCCATCTGTTTCATAATGAACCCTTTCTTGTTGTTGAAGGTTTGGGAAAAGTCTTGATTTTAGATTCATAGAATTCACTCCTACGTCATAATACTAACAGTATACGGAAGAATGTTAATTTCTATACATGAAGCTTACAAATAGGACAGCCTTAAGAGGTGGGAAAAAGATGAGAGCAGGAATCAAGTGGATGTTCCTAATATTAGGAACAATAATTGGAGCAGGGTATGCATCAGGAAGAGAACTTTGGGAGTTTTTTGGATTTGAAAGCGGACTGGCCATCGTTATTTTTACAGTGATTTTCATTATTGCTGTCTACGTCATTATGAAAATAAGCTATGAAGAAAGAACGCAACATTTTTTCCCTGTATTAGAGAAGTTAGTTGGGAAAAAGCTGTCATATGTTTATGATGTTTTAATTGTTTTATATTTATTTACAACGACAATTGTGATGATTGCAGGAGGAGGAGCCACCCTAGAATCATTTTCTATTCCGTATTGGTGGGGAATTGCCTTTTTCTCTATCTTGCTCGTCTTATTATTTTTAGGAAATTCAAATAGTATTATTAAATTGAATGCTATAATCATTCCGTTGTTGGTTGTAGGACTATTTTACGCTTTGTTATCCTTTAACATTTCACATCATCATTCGTGGGTTTTAGATTTGAACAAGCAGTATAATTGGCCATCTGCCTTTACATTCACCGCCTTAAATATCTTGCCACTTATAGCTGTACTTTCAGCAATTGGAAGAGAGATAAAGAGCTTACGCGAGGCGAAAGTCGCTAGCATTGGTAGTGGACTTATATTAGGTGCGATATCATTTGTTTACAATGAAACACTCGTTCAAATGGCGGATTATTTAACAGATTATGAGATTCCTTTATTTGCCGTATTAAAGGGTTCTCCTTTTGTATTTTTCTTGTTCATGTCTGTCATGCTATGGTTAGCTATTTACACGACAGCTGTATCGGGTATTTTTGGACTTGCTTCTCGATTTAAGCATATAGTAAGAATCCCGTATTCCATTGTCGCCCTTTTATTAGTTCTTACGATGATTCCTTTTACAAGGTTTGGATTTACTAATTTAGTAAGTGTGCTTTATCCGTTATATGGATTGATTAATCTCTATTTACTCGTATCGATTCTTTTATACCCATTATTAAACCGCTACAAAACATCAACATGATCAGGCTGAATCAAAGACAATAAGTGAATCAAAGTCAAAGAAAAGCGTGAATTCAAAAGTGGATTCACGCTTTTCCTTACGATTTTTTACGAAGAATCCTCATTTAGACTATCAGATAAATTAACTCGATTTAGTATGTAGTATGAATCTTACCTTCTAGTAAGTTTCTACACTCTTAATCCTTTAAGCAAGGTTTTCCATTGCCAAGTTAAAAGGAAGTAGCGTATTGTAATAAAAATGAAACGAAATAGGCGTTAAAAAACAGTGCTTAACGAATAGATATGAGTGGTAATTGGAGTATAATTACTTGTAAAGGAGAGAACGGAAGGAAGACTTTTAAAGGCTAAGGTGTGAGGGAACAAATATGAAGGATGATAGGCGAATTAAGATATGATTACCCTTAATTATTTTTGGCTGTTTTCATACTCTTTTTTGCTTTAAGTCATATGAAGAAAACAGCGCTGTATAAAGACTAGTGGCATCTTTTCTTATTAGGATAATACCTTATTGATCATTAATAGTCTGTTACTAATTACTTTCTAGGTGATTAGCAGCAATCTTTCAGAAAAGAGCCTTACCTTTTAATACTCCTATCCTAAAAATTAGAAAAAGGTGATGTAGATGAATATAATAGAAGATATGTGGACCGAGACTGTTGATTATTTAAAAGATGTAAAGCTTTGGGTTACAATTGGAGAAGGTCTTTTAAAAATCATCTTAATTTTAATCGTTGCAAGTGTATTTATTAAGATAGGGAAACTGGCGATAAATAAGATCTTTTTATTCCGCGGGAAATCACCGATACGAATATCAGAAAGAAGAGAAAATACACTCTCAAAGCTATTAGAGAATATTTTAACGTATGTCATCTATTTTATTGCCATCATAATGGTTTTAGAAACATTAAGCTTGGATGTAGGTGCATTACTTGCCGGTGCTGGTATTATTGGTCTTGCAGTGGGATTTGGTGCTCAAAGCTTAGTGAAAGATATTATTACAGGATTTTTTATCATCTTTGAAGATCAGTTCTCGGTCGGGGACTATATTCGCGTTTCTCACTTCGAGGGAACAGTCGAAGAAATTGGACTGCGTACCACAAAGGTGAAAAGCTGGACAGGCGAACTGCATATTTTACCGAATGGAAGTATCGCTGAGGTTACGAATTTTTCGATCCATAATAGTATTGCAGTTGTGGATGTGAGTATTTCGTATGAAAGTGATATTCCTGAAGCTGAACGAGTGATACAGGAATTATTAGAAGAAGTACCAGAAAAATATGAGGATATCATTACACCCCCAGAGTTGCTAGGAGTGCAAACCTTAGGAGCATCTGAGATTGTCCTCCGTGTAACATGTGAGGTAGAGCCGATGAGACATTTTCATATAAGTCGAATGCTTCGTAAAGATATAAAATTACGACTGGATCAAACGGGAATTGAAATACCTTATCCACGTATTGTGATGTATAACAGAAAAGAGGTTAGCTAAGCGAGGAGGAAGGCTAGTGGAAAAAGAGTATGGGTTAAACGATATTGTTGAAATGAAAAAACAACACCCTTGTGGAACAAATAGATGGAAAATCATTCGAATGGGAATGGATATTCGAATTAAGTGCTTAGGTTGTGAGCATAGTGTGCTAATACCACGTAAGGAATTTTCACGAAAAATGAAGAAAATGCTTGTGAAACACGAGGAAACAGAAGCATAAATTTGTGGGGGGAACCGAATGAAACAGACATATAAATCTTCCTGCCCCTTGAACTGCTGGGATAGCTGTGGCTTTGAAGTGACTGTAGAAAATAATAAGGTGACGAAGGTTGATGGTGATAAAGAACACCCCATCACTCAGGGGAAAATTTGTGGTAGAGGAAGAATGCTTGAGACAAAAACGAATAGTACTGATCGATTAACAACTCCGTTAAAAAAAGTAAATGGCGAGTTTATTGAGGTTTCATGGCAACAGGCACTAGATGAAATTGCTCATAGAATGAGAGAAATTAAAGAAATCTATGGAACAACTGCTGTCCTTCATAGTCATGACTATGCGAACAATGGATTATTAAAAAATTTGGATAAGCGATTTTTTAATGAATACGGAGGCGTGACAACGCTTGTAGGAAGTATTTGTTGGGGATCAGGAATAGAAGCTCAAACTTGGGATTTTGGAAGCTCAGATAGTCATGCTGCTGAGGATATTTACAATAGTAAGCATGTTGTTATCTGGGGGAGAAATGTGGCTAGAACCAATATGCATTTATTTCATCATCTTCAACAAGTTAAGAAGCAGGGAGCAACGATTACAGTTATTGATCCAATCTTTAATGCAACAGCCAAAATAGCCGATCATTATTTATCAATAAAACCTGGGATGGACGGGTTAGCTGCTATTGGCATCATGAAGTATCTTTTACAAGAAAATCAATATGATGAGGAATTTGTTGAAAATCATACTGTAGGTTTTAATGATTTAGTAGAGCTGTTGGAGCAATTTACTTTTGAAGAAATCACAGAGAAAACAGAAATTACCTATGAATCTATTCAATATTTAGCAAGAATTTATTCGAATGGTCCAACCTCGACATATTTAGGATTAGGTATGCAACGATTTGCTAATGGCGGCAATACTATTCGTCTTATCGATGCCCTTATTGCACTTAGCGGGAATGTAGGTGTTGCTGGTGGTGGCTCTAACTTTGGTAACATTCAGGTTGGGAAGAATTTCAATATGAGTGCTCTTACTTTACAACACAAGGCAACAGCATCTAGACATTTTACGATGATGAAGCAGGCAGAAGGCATTATAGAAGCAGTCAATCCTGAAATAAAGATGGCGTTTGTTACTTGTGGAAATCCTCTTGTTCAAGTACCGGATTCAAATAAAGTGAGAGAGGCTTTTGAATCCATTGAGACCCTTGTTGTTGTGGATCACTTCCTTACAGATACAGCTGAGTTAGCGGATTATGTGCTACCGACAACGACAGTATTCGAAGAAGAAGATATTTATTACGCATCCATGTACCATCATTATGTAAACTATGGTGAAAAGCTAGTTGACCCTCCCGGTGAAGCTAAGTCGGATTTGTGGATTTGGACGGAACTAGCTAAGAGATTAGGTTTTGGAGAAGCATTTGATTATACAGTGGACGAGTTCTTACAAATGGGGATTGCTCATTTAGAGGAAGATGGTGTTACTGTTGAAAAGCTGAAGGAATGCAAAAGGCTACCACTTCCAGTGAAACAAGTACCTTGGGATACGAAGGAATTTTCTACCCCTAGCGGAAAGTTTGAATTCACCTCAACACTTGCAAAAAAGAAAGGATATGAGGGGAAACCACTCTACACATTACCGAAGGAATCGCGTATTTCAAATCCAGACTTAGCAAAGAAATATCCTTATCAGTTATTATCAATCCATCCATTAAGATCCAACCATTCACAACATTATCTTTTCATTGAAGCATTACAAGAAGTGAAAATTGAAGTTTCAGAGGATATTGCAAGAGAACATGAGCTCAATGAAGATGATATCGTCACAATCTTTAATGATCGTGGAAAATTAACAGGAAAGGTGAAGCTTCTAAAAAAAGCCCACCCTAAGACAATTAATGTGGATGAAGGCCAATGGCATAAATTTGGAGGATCCGTCAATTTACTCACTCCTGATGGCAATTCCGATAATGGATTAGGAAGTATCCTGTATGATTGTTTAGTAAACATAGTGAAAGAAAAATAATTGAGGGCATATAGAGGCTCTTCTCAGACTGTAGATAAACTCGACAAAAGTTGGGCTTGCCTACAGTCTTTTTATTTCAGCTATAAAGCTGGTGATTTATGATCTAGACGCTTCGCATTTTTTGCGGGACTAGGTAGAAAAAATAGAAAAATAGAATATGGAACGTAGTTTTAGTGTCTAGCTTTAGGCACCATCTGTTCAAGAGGTAAATCAAAATCGTCTTCTATTTCTAATGGATGTATTCTTATCACTGAAAGACAGGTTATAT
The DNA here is from genome assembly GCF_001889165.1 of Bacillus weihaiensis. GTDB lineage: Bacteria > Bacillota > Bacilli > Bacillales > Bacillaceae > Metabacillus > Metabacillus weihaiensis. The sequence goes on from NZ_CP016020.1 coordinate 4,212,016, forward strand.
CTTTAGCATTTCTTAAAGCCTTATACTTAAAATAGTACGGCTTGTATTTTATTGATTTACTATCTATAATTGTTGAAGGTTGAAGTAGAAAACGGACAAACGATTTGTTTGAAATAGAGGAGTGGGAATATGGCATTAACAGCAGGAATTGTCGGTCTTCCTAACGTAGGGAAATCAACATTATTTAACGCAATTACACAAGCTGGAGCAGAATCAGCAAACTATCCTTTCTGTACAATTGATCCAAATGTTGGAATTGTAGAGGTACCTGATGAGCGTCTAGTAAAGCTAACAGAACTTGTAAATCCTAAGAAAACAATTCCGACAGCATTTGAATTCACGGATATTGCTGGGATTGTTAAAGGAGCAAGTAAAGGTGAAGGTTTAGGAAATAAGTTCTTATCACATATTCGTCAAGTAGATGCGATTTGTCATGTAGTAAGATGTTTCGCAGATGACAACATTACACATGTATCGGGTAAAGTAGATCCTATTTCTGATATTGAAACAATAAATCTTGAATTAATTTTAGCTGATTTAGAAACAGTTGATAAACGCCTAGATCGTGTTGCGAAATTAGCAAAACAAAAAGAAAAAACAGCTGTCTTTGAGCATGAGATTCTTACTAAATTAAAAGAAGCATTTGAAAATGAAAAACCAGCGCGCTCTGTTGAAATGAATGAAGAGCAACATAAATATGTAAAGCAGCTACATTTATTAACAAGCAAGCCTGTACTTTACGTTTCAAATGTAAGTGAAGATGAAGTAGCGGATGCATCAAATAACGAATACGTACAAAAGGTTCGTGATTTTGCAGCAGGTGAAAATGCTGAAGTGATTGTTGTCTGTGCGAAAATTGAATCTGAAATTGCGGAGCTTGATGGCGAAGAAAAGGAAATGTTCTTAGAAGAGCTTGGGATTGAAGAGTCAGGTCTTGATCAATTAATTAAAGCATCTTACAATCTTTTAGGATTAGCTACTTATTTCACAGCTGGTGAACAAGAGGTTCGTGCGTGGACTTTCACAAAAGGAATGAAGGCTCCACAATGTGCGGGAATCATCCATACTGATTTTGAAAGAGGCTTTATCCGTGCTGAAACAGTTTCTTATGAGGATTTACTAACTGCTAAATCAATGGGAGCTGCTCGTGAGGCTGGAAAAGTACGTCTAGAAGGTAAGGAATATATCGTGAAAGATGGAGATGTTATTCATTTCCGTTTTAACGTTTAATCGTTTTTTCATAAATTAAGCCTAACAGAGAGAGAACAGATTGAGTAAGGGGATTAGCCCTTTCTTAGTCTGTTCCTTTTTGTTTTTATGTTCAGACAATACTTCTTAGTATAAAAAGTGAAATGCTTATTTCGTAAGTAAACGATGTTCTTAAAGTTAAGCTCTGACACACGTCTCTGATGAGCTCGGTTATAAGTATTCGATTTCCTGCGAGCAGGGAGTCTCAACTTAACGGTAAACTGTAGCATAGCCTAGACTTAATAAGTCAATTTCTAAGCACTTGCGCTTTTGAAATTCATTTGCTATAATTCGTTATTGTGAGTAAATTATTTTAATAATTGCTCCTTGCCCATAAATGGGCCGTTTAGACCAAAAGGAGGTGTAAGATGATGAGAAAGTACGAAGTTATGTACATCATCCGTCCAAATATTGAAGATGAAGCTAAGAAAGCTTTAGTTGAGCGTTTCAACAACGTTTTATCTACAAATGGTGCGGAAGTAACAGAAGCAAAAGAGTGGGGCAAACGTCGCCTAGCTTACGAAATCAACGATTTCCGTGATGGCTACTACATGCTTCTTCAAGTTAACTCTGAAGCTGCTGCTGTTCAAGAATTCGATCGTTTAGCGAAAATCAGCGAAGATATCATTCGCCACATTGTGATTAAAAAAGAAGACTAATGATATGAAGTAAGATAAGATATATTCAAAAAAGGATGGTTCTGATGTTGAATCGAGTAGTATTAGTCGGAAGACTAACAAAAGATCCAGATCTACGATACACACCAAGTGGAGTAGCAGTTGCTACATTTACTCTTGCAGTAAACCGAACGTTTACAAATCAACAGGGTGAAAGAGAAGCCGATTTTCTTAACTGTGTGATATGGCGTAAACAAGCTGAAAATGTCGCAAACTTCCTTAAAAAAGGTAGTTTAGCTGGTGTTGACGGACGTTTGCAATCACGTAGCTATGAAGATCAAACAGGCAAACGTGTGTTTGTAACAGAGGTTGTTGCAGAAAGCGTACAGTTCTTAGAGCCTAGATCAGCAAGCGGCGGCGGTAACAACAATAACTACAATAGCAATAATAATAACAACTTTGGTGGGTACTCAGATAACTCTGGTAATCAAAATCCTTTCGGTTCAGATCAAAATCAACAACGTAATCAAGGTCGTACAAGCTTTGATGCAGATCCATTTGCAAATGATGGAAAACCTATTGATATATCTGATGACGACTTACCGTTTTAATATACGAATTGAACGTAATTTTTAACTAAGAAGGGAGGAAATTAATCATGGCAGGCGGACGTAAAGGTGGACGTGCAAAACGTCGTAAGGTGTGTTTCTTCACATCAAATGGTATCACTCACATCGATTACAAAGATGTTGATTTACTAAAAAAATTCGTATCTGAGCGTGGTAAAATTTTACCTCGTCGTGTAACAGGTACTAGCGCTAAATACCAACGTAAATTGACTGTAGCTATCAAGAGAGCTCGTCAAATGGCTTTATTACCATATGTTGCTGGTGAATAATAAATAAAAAAGCACAGAAAAGGATTATATCCTATCTGTGCTTTTTTATTATTGTATAGTTCCAGAGGGAAAATAAAATCATAGAACAAATGGGCCCAAAACAAGAGTAGGCTACGTAGATAACGTATAAAATACTCCATTGATATCGATACTAGATGAATATGTCTACATAAATTTGAACAAATATAAACCAGAATGGCAAAGGAAATCAATAGACTTCCTTTAGTTAGAAGCATCATAGTCTCTGTTTTATACTTCATATGATGCTCTTTAAAAAGAGGTGAATACTGTGAGGAAAACACAAGCGATTACAGAAGGTGCCATATTGTTAGCACTCTTTTTAGTCCTTTTATTAGTTTCAACTTATCTGCCTATAGTGGGGCCAATCTTTCTTCTTTTTCTACCGTTACCGTTTATCCTTTTTACTATACGTCATCAATTGTCCTTAGTTGTTTTACTAATCTTTGCTGGATGTATTCTCTCCATTTTATTTGGTCCAATAACCAATCTATTAGTGGCACTTACATCTGGCTTAAGTGGATTGGTAATAGGGATTTTCTATAAAAAGAAGCAAACAATGAGTGCTATTATTGGAGGTAGTCTAGCTTTTACCGTTAGTTTAGTTATTACCTATATCGGTTCTATTTTCTTTCTACAAATTGATATAGTAAAGGATTCTTTTACTCTTTTAGAGCAGTCAATGGACCAATCAAGATCCATTTTATCTAGCTTTAGTGAGCCAGAAGAACTAGATAAGCAGTTTGAACAGTTAGATGAGGGAATAGAGTTTTTAGGTATGCTCATTCCAACACTCTTTATAGTAATGGGATTTTTATCTACACTTGCTATTCACTTTGTGTCTCTCCCAATATTAAAACGGTTAAGAGTTGATGTTAAGTCTCTTATTCCTTTTCGTGAATGGAGACTGCCACAAAGCTTGATATGGTATTATTTAATTACAACGATTTTAATCCTGATGAATATCGATCGAGATTCTTTTGTTTTTCTTGCAGCAATCAATTTAAATGTATTTCTACAATTTCTCCTTCTATTACAAGGATTCTCGTTCATTTTTTATTTTTGTTATCAAAAGGGCTACTCTAAAGCAATACCAATTGTTGTATTCTTTGTCTCGATGCTTTTGCCGATGGTCCTTTATCTTATAAGAATCTTAGGTATAATTGATTTAGGCTTTCCTCTACGTGGTAAAATAACAAAAAGGTAAATTGGATTCACTGTTGCGAGGAGTTGAACAAATCGAATGCCAAGCTTTTATGAAAAACCACTATTTCGTTATCCCATGTATGCACTAATGGGCGTAACAGTGATAGCTATTCTTTCCCTGTTTCTTTTTAATTGGGTTTTAGGGTTAATTCTGTTAGGTTGCTTTGGTGCAGCTGTTATTTTTATTAGACAAGCCTTAATCGAATTTAAGTCAGAAATGGAAGGTTATATCACAACTCTTTCTTACCGATTAAAAAAGGTTGGTGAGGAAGCATTAATGGAGATGCCAATTGGTATTTTATTATATAATGATCAATACCAGGTTGATTGGTCTAACCCATTCATGACTTCTTGCTTTGACGTTGATACGCTAGTTGGAAGATCATTATATGATGTCGCTGATTCACTTGTTCCATTAATTAAACAAGAGGTAGAGTCAGATACAATTACCCTATATGAACGTGATTTCAAGGTAATTATTAAGCGGGATGAGCGTTTACTCTATTTCTTTGATGTGACGGAGCAAATTGAGATTGAGAAGCAATATGAAGATGAGCGTACTGTACTTGCCTTTATCTTTTTAGATAATTATGATGAAGTTACTCAAGGGATGGACGACCAGGCAAGGAGCTCGATTAATAGTGAAGTGACAGCCTTATTAAATAAATGGGCAAAGGATTATGGAGTCTTCTTAAAACGTATCTCTTCGGAGCGTTTTTTAGCCGTCTTAAATGAAGATATTTTAACAAAACTAGAAAAGACAAAGTTCTCAATATTGGATGAAGTACGGGAAAAAACGTCTATGCAAAACATCTCACTCACGCTAAGTATTGGTGTTGGTACAGGTGTCCCTTCTTTACAGGAACTTGGAGTTCTAGCACAATCTAGCCTAGATCTGGCTTTAGGTCGAGGTGGAGACCAGGTAGCTATTAAACAGCCAAGTGGAAAAGTTAAGTTCTTCGGTGGTAAAACCAACCCGATGGAAAAACGTACAAGAGTTCGAGCTCGAGTGATTTCTCACGCACTAGGTGAAATTGTTAGCTCAAGTGACAAGGTTGTCATTATGGGGCACAGATATCCTGACATGGATGCAATAGGGTCTGCTATCGGGATTTTAAAAGTTGCTCAGGTGAATGACAAGGAAGGGTTTATTGTGTTAGACCCTGATACGTTAGATTCGGGTGTGGAGCAATTATTAAAAGAATTAAAGAATCATCCCGAGCTATGGTCTAAGTTTATAACGCCAGAACAAGCGTTGGAAATTATGACAGATGAATCCCTATTAATCGTAGTCGACACCCATAAGCCATCGCTAGTTATTGATGATCGTTTGTTAACAAGAAGCGAGCATGTCATTGTCATAGACCATCATAGACGCGGAGAAGAGTTTATTAAGGATCCTATCTTAGTGTATATGGAGCCGTACGCATCTTCTACAGCAGAATTAGTCACGGAGCTATTAGAATATCAGCCTAAGCGGTTAAAGATGAATATGATCGAAGCAACAGCCTTACTTGCAGGTATTATTGTCGATACGAAGAGTTTTACCCTACGAACGGGTTCTCGTACATTCGACGCAGCTTCTTATTTAAGAGCGAAGGGTGCAGATACCGTCCTGGTACAAAAATTCTTAAAAGAAGATATTACACACTATGTAAAAAGAGCAAAGCTCATTCAGAATGCGTCTCTTTATAAAGAAGGGATTGCTATAACGTTAGCAGATAATGATTATTATGAACAAGTCATTATTGCTCAAGCGGCTGATACACTCTTGACGATGAATGGAGTAGAAGCATCCTTCGTGATCGCTAAGCGTGACGAAGAGTGCGTGAGTATTAGCGCTAGATCACTAGGGGATATCAATGTCCAAATCATTATGGAAGCACTTGGTGGCGGTGGTCACTTAACAAATGCTGCTACACAATTGAAAGAAAAAACGATACTAGAGGTAGAAGAAAGATTAAAAGAAGCTCTAGAGGATTATCTTGAAGGAGGAACTAAATCATGAAGGTTATTTTCTTGAAGGATGTAAAAGGAAAAGGAAAAAAAGGGGAAATTAAAAATGTAGCAGATGGCTACGCACAAAACTTTCTACTAAAACAAGGTCTTGCAGTGGAAGCTAGTAATGCAAATGTTAGTTCATTGAACGCTCAGAAAAAGAAGAAAGAACAAGAAGCAGTGGAAGAGCTAGAACAAATGAAACACCTTAAGGATGAACTAGAAAAGCTAACAGTTGAAATTTTAGCAAAATCTGGTGAGGGTGGACGTCTATTCGGATCAGTAACAAGTAAGCAGATTGCAGATGAACTAAAAAAGACGTATAATATTAAGTTAGATAAGCGTAAATTAGATCTACCTGATGGAATTAGAGCTTTAGGATTTACAAATGTTCCTGTTAAGCTACATCCTGAAGTAACAGCTACAGTGAAGGTGCACGTAAAAGAACAGTAAATGTTGGTAATAATGTGATTGGGTGGAAAGAATGAAATTTCTCTTGAAGCTTGGTCACATTTTTTTTATGCTTAGTACTTGAGGATATTTTAAAGATAGGCTGTGTTAAAAGATAACAGAGCCTCCTGATAAGAAAAAGGCATTTGCCATCATATATAGTAATAGACTAGTAGAAGTTAGTTGATAGAATACTACGATAAGGACGGTGATCACTATTAACGAGGTACTTGGTGATCGTATTCCACCACATAATATAGAAGCTGAGCAGGCTGTATTAGGGGCGATTTTCTTACAACCTGCCTCATTAACACTTGCGTCAGAAGTATTAATTCCAGAAGATTTTTACCGAGCAGCACATCAAAAAATTTATAACGCGATGCTAGATTTATCAGACAAAGGAGAACCAGTCGACTTAGTCACCGTAACAACAGAGCTAGCGGATGTAAATCTATTAGAAGAAATCGGTGGAGTTTCCTATTTAAGTGATTTGGCTAATTCTGTTCCAACCGCAGCCAATATTGAATACTACAGTAAGATTGTTGAAGAAAAATCAATTCTTCGACGACTGATTCGTACGGCTACAACGATTGCGCAAGATGGCTATAGCCGTGAAGATGAAGTAGAAGTCGTTCTAAATGAAGCGGAAAAAACAATTATGGAGGTTGCTCAGCGAAAAAATGCAGGAGCCTTCAAAAATATTAAAGATGTTTTAGTAGAAACCTATGATAATATCGAGTTGCTGCATGACAATAAGGGAGATGTAACAGGGATACCGACAGGATTCACTGAGCTTGATCGAATGACGGCAGGATTCCAACGTAATGACCTAATTATTGTTGCGGCACGTCCATCTGTAGGTAAGACTGCTTTCGCGTTAAACATCGCGCAAAACGTTGCGACAAAAACAGACGAAAATGTTGCCATCTTCAGTCTCGAGATGGGAGCAGATCAGCTAGTTATGAGGATGCTTTGCGCGGAAGGAAATATAGATGCCCAACGACTAAGAACAGGTTCCCTAACATCTGATGACTGGGGAAAACTCACGATGGCAATGGGGAGTCTATCAAACTCCGGAATATATATAGACGATACACCCGGTATTCGTGTAAGTGAAATTCGTTCTAAGTGTCGTCGACTTAAACAAGAAGCTGGCTTGGGTATGATATTAATTGATTACTTACAGCTTATTCAAGGTAGTGGCCGTTCTGACAATCGTCAGCAAGAGGTATCTGAAATCTCACGTACATTAAAAGAATTAGCCCGTGAGCTAAAGGTACCGGTTATTGCCCTATCTCAGCTATCTCGTGGAGTAGAACAACGTCAAGACAAGCGACCAATGATGTCTGATATCCGTGAATCAGGATCGATTGAGCAGGATGCTGATATTGTGGCATTCTTATATCGTGACGATTACTATGATAAAGAATCTGAGAACAAAAATATTATCGAAATTATTATTGCAAAGCAACGTAACGGTCCTGTAGGGACAGTTTCATTAGCTTTCGTAAAAGAGTACAATAAGTTCGTTAACCTGGAGCGGCGATTTGATGATGCAGGCGTTCCGGCGTAAAAAGAAGATCAATTTTTGGTCTTCTTTTTTTATGGGGAAAATGAAGCGTCAGAACTTTAAAATCATTTTTTGGAAAAACTATATCTGATTAAAAAAGAAGAGGTGACTAGAATAATCTTTCATGTTTTATACAAATTCACGAACAAAAGGTTATATAAGATAGATATTGTTCGTATTTTAGTTTGACTTTAGTGCCAGTCATTGGTAAAATAAACGTGTTTGAAAAGTGCGAAATCATGGAGGTGCACAGAATGTCTTCAGTAGTAGTTGTAGGTACACAATGGGGAGATGAAGGAAAAGGGAAAATTACAGATTTCCTTTCTGAAAATGCAGAGGTAATTGCTCGTTATCAAGGTGGAAACAATGCAGGTCATACAATTAAATTTGATGGTGAAACATACAAGCTTCACTTAATTCCGTCTGGTATTTTTTATAAAGATAAAACAAGCGTAATTGGAAACGGTATGGTTGTTGACCCTAAGGCTCTTGTTAAAGAGTTAAAATATCTTCATGATCGTGGAGTAACAACTGATAATCTAAGAATTAGTAATCGTGCCCATGTTATTTTACCGTATCATCTAAAATTAGATGAAGTAGAAGAAGAGAGAAAAGGCGCGAACAAAATTGGAACTACGAAAAAAGGAATCGGTCCTGCTTACATGGATAAAGCAGCTCGTGTCGGAATTCGTATTTCTGATTTACTAGAGCGTGATACATTCGAAGAAAAATTAACACGTGCTCTACAGGAGAAAAACCGCCTATTAGAAAAATTCTATGAAGTAGAAGGCTTCACAGTAGAAGAAATTTTAGATGAATACTATGAGTACGGCCAACAGTTTAAAAAGTACGTTGTTGATACATCTGTTGTCTTAAACGACGCATTAGATGAAGGACGTCGTGTACTTTTCGAAGGTGCTCAAGGTGTTATGCTTGATATTGATCAAGGTACATATCCATTCGTTACATCTTCAAACCCAGTAGCAGGTGGTGTAACAATTGGATCTGGTGTTGGTCCAACGAAAATTAACCATGTTGTTGGAGTATCCAAAGCTTATACAACACGTGTAGGTGACGGACCATTCCCAACAGAGTTGAATAACGAAATTGGTGACAAAATCCGTGAAGTAGGACGAGAGTACGGTACAACTACTGGTCGCCCACGTCGTGTGGGTTGGTTTGATAGTGTTGTTGTTCGTCATGCAAGACGTGTTAGTGGTTTAACAGATCTTTCTTTAAACTCTATTGATGTATTAACTGGGATTGAGAAATTAAAGATTTGTGTAGCTTACAAATACAAAGGCGAAACAATTAACGAATATCCGGCTAGCTTAAAAGTTTTAGCAGAATGTGAGCCAGTCTATGAAGAGCTTCCAGGCTGGACAGAAGATATTACAAGTGTGCGCACATTATCAGAGCTACCTGAAAATGCTAGACACTATATCGAGCGAATTTCACAATTAACAGGCATTCCTTTATCGATCTTCTCTGTAGGACCAGATCGTGCCCAAACGAATGTTGTGCGTAGTGTATATAGCTAAATCATTTCTAAAGAGAGTTCGGTCAGGCCATAGTGTTGACCAAACTCTCTTTTTTAGGTTGTTATCTTATAAAAAATACTATACAATGTAACTCTGAGCAAAAAAATGTTGTTTTTAAAAAAACTTTTTTTAAAAAAGTATTGTCAAAACTAGAAATGCTATGTTATGATAGTAAACGTCCTGTTAGAGGAAATTATTCTTAGCAAGAGCTATTAGCTCAGTTGGTAGAGCACGTTCGAATATGCGACGAAGCTACACTTCAGCGCACAAATTGAACGGCTACTAGAATAACCTTTCTGAAATTTGGGCGTCACACTAAGAGTGTTTTATAGCAAGAGCCATTAGCTCAGTTGGTAGAGCATCTGACTTTTAATCAGAGGGTCGAAGGTTCGAGTCCTTCATGGCTCACCATTTACATTTTCTTATAAGTGGCCCATTGGTCAAGCGGTTAAGACACCGCCCTTTCACGGCGGTAACACGGGTTCGAATCCCGTATGGGTCACCATTTACAAATTGGTCCGGTAGTTCAGTTGGTTAGAATGCCTGCCTGTCACGCAGGAGGTCGCGGGTTCGAGTCCCGTCCGGACCGCCATTCTATATTTTAAAAGCTTAGAATGATTATGAGTTGTTTGAAGCAAAAAACGACATACTAGTTAATAATACTAACTAATTATATGGCTCGGTAGCTCAGTTGGTAGAGCAATGGACTGAAAATCCATGTGTCGGCGGTTCGATTCCGTCCCGAGCCACTTTTAAAAAAAGCATGATTCATTTTTGGATCATGCTTTTTTGTTGTTTAACAAGAAGAAAATGACCATTTTGTCGCTAGTTGGAAGATAAGATAAGTAAGGAAAAAGTCACAACCATTTTCTGTAACAAATAATACAATATCATTACAAATAGCCTATTTTGACGAAAATCGTAGATTTCATATGGTAAGGTGAAAGAGAGTAAAATACGTGAAATTTGTCGGTTTAGAACAATATTTACATGTAAGAGGCTTCCTGAGTCGTTTCTTGTAGGTAAGAATTAGGAGGAAATATTAGTGTTTAGACGTTCTAATAGTTTCATAGGAAATGTTTTACCCCAAAGTAAGAGTCTATTTAAAAATATAACAATATGTTTAAGCCTAGCTACAGCTGTTACAGTTGGAGCAAATAGTGTTGCCGCTGAAGATTCTCTAACCACAGTGTACCATGTATATCTTGATTCTGAATATATGGGATCTGTTAACGATCAAACTGTGATTGATGATGTAACGAAAACTAAAATTACAAATAAAAATAAAACTTATGAGGACCTACGCTTAACTGTAGAAGATTTAGAGATCATTCCAGAGAAGATGTTTCGTCCAGTTTATAATAATGATTTGACAGTCTCCAAACTAATGCAGGAGCTTGATGTAGTCGTTGAAGCTACTGAGCTTACTTTAAATGGTGAACCTATTGCCTATTTTAAGGACAATGAAGATGCACAAGCTGTGCTAGAACAATATAAACAGCTCTATATTCCTGAAAGTGATTTAGTAGAATGGAATGATATTCAAAGCATTACCTCAGAGGAACTACCAGCTCTTAAAGAAAATGAATCTCGTCTATTAGACGTATCACTTACTGAAAAAGTTTCACTAGAAGAGGAGAAAGTTTCCCCTAAAAAAATCCTTACAGTAGAGCAAGGCGTCAACTTGTTAAAGAAGGGGACACTTGCTGACGCAAAATACGAAGTAGAAGAGCAGGATGTTTTAGGTAGTATTGCAAAAAAACATGAGCTAACATTAAAGCAATTATTAGAGTTAAATCCAGGTATGTCAGAGGATACATTAATTAAACCGGGTGATCTTCTAAACGTCACGGTCTTCAAACCTTATACGAAGGTAAAGGTTACGGAGGAAGAATTAAAGAAGGAATCAATTGCATTTGAGACGGAGATTAAGGAAGATTCATCATTGCCTAAAGGAGAAAAGAAAACAACGCAAGAAGGGCAAAATGGTGAAAAGCTTATTCATTATGTAATTGAAAAAGAAAATGGCACAGAAATAAGTAGAACGACGAAAGAAGAAAACGTAGTGAAGGAACCCGTAAAAGAAGTAATCGTCAAAGGTACTAAGGTCATTCCATCTAGAGGAACAGGATCTTTAGCTTGGCCTGCAGTAGGTGGCTATGTTTCAAGTCATCTAGGGCAACGTTGGGGGAAGCTACATAAAGGGATTGATATTGCTAGACCAAGTGATCGCACAATAAAAGCTGCTGACAATGGTACTGTAGTGTCTGCTGGATATGATGGTGGTTATGGAAACAAAGTTGTCATTAATCATAATAATGGAATAAAAACAGTGTACGCCCATCTTGATTCCATTAGTGTGACTGTAGGTCAAGTTGTTTCACAGGGTCAAAAAATTGGAGTTATGGGTAAAACAGGTAATTCAACCGGTGTTCATTTACATTTTGAAGTGTATGAAAATGGGAATTTGAAAAATCCAATGGATTATTTATAAAGGTTTTTTGGCTACATTTTGTTACTATTCAATAGGATTTTAGAAAGAACGTTATTTTTCACATAAAAAATTCTGGTAACTAAGAAAGAAAAGAACTACTTATTCTGTACAGAGAGAGTAAACTTTAATCTGGCTATTGGGATTGTAAAAAATGTTCTATATGGTTTTAGTTAATGGGTCTGATGGTAGCAATACTGTTGGCCCCTTTTTTATACGTGAAAAAGACTATTATTCTTCCTATACCACGAAGAGCTGATGGGTAAACATTTTTCTTTTTGGTAGGAAAAAGTAGAATGAAAACGTATAGTATATAATACCACTATAGACAACTTGTATGTAGATACGGGGTTTGTTTGTACAAAAGGTTAAGTTGACTAGTGCTGGTAAGCGGGTAGAGAAAACAACCGCAACTTAAGATATGCATAAAAAGGAAGAACATGGTACATTTAAAAGAAGAGTAACAATAATGTTACGTAAAGGGGCGAAAGCAATGGAAAAGAAGATTCTAGTAGTAGATGATGAAAAACCAATCGCAGATATCTTACAGTTTAACTTAAAAAAAGAAGGCTATGTTGTTTATTGTGCCTACGATGGACAACAGGCTTTAGATATGGTTGAAGAGCATAAGCCAGATTTGCTTTTATTAGATATCATGCTCCCAATTAGAGATGGTATGGAGGTTTGTCGAGAAGTAAGAAAGAAGTATGAAATGCCAATCATTATGTTAACAGCTAAAGATTCAGAAATAGATAAAGTATTAGGGCTCGAGCTTGGTGCAGACGATTACGTGACAAAGCCTTTTAGTACAAGAGAATTACTGGCTCGTGTTAAGGCTAATTTACGTCGTCAGCAAGCAATTGAACAAACGGATGAACGTGGTGCGTCGAATGAAATTTCGATCGGATCATTGGTCATCCACCCTGATGCATATGTGGTCTCAAAGCGTGGGGAAACAATCGAGCTTACACACCGAGAGTTTGAATTACTACATTATTTAGCACAGCACATTGGACAAGTAATGACAAGGGAGCACTTGCTGCAAACAGTATGGGGCTATGACTATTTTGGAGATGTTCGAACGGTAGATGTAACAGTAAGAAGACTGCGCGAGAAAATTGAAGATAATCCAAGTCATCCAACTTGGATTGTAACAAGACGTGGAGTAGGTTACTATTTACGCCATTCAGAACAGGATTAATTCTATGAAAAGAGTTAGTTTCTTTCGCTCCATCCATTTTAAATTTGTGATGGTCTATGTACTCCTTATTATTATGGCCATGCAAATCATTGGGATTTACTTTGTAAGAGAATTAGAAACATCCTTAAAAACAAATTTTGATAGCTCATTAACAAAGCGTATTAGCTTGTTAGCATATAATATCGAGCAAGAAATGACGCGTGATCCAAAAGAATATTCAGATGGTAAAACTTCTCAAGGTGAAATTTCTACGATTATAGGAGACTTCGTCACTGGGGAAATCTTAGAGGTTAAAGTCATTGATAAAAACAAAACGGTTATTGCGACATCAGAATTAAATCAGGATATTGTCGGGAAGAAGACACCTGAAGTAAGTATACACCGTGCATTATTAGGGTTAGAGCATAGTGACCTTTATATTGTGGACGGAAAGCGTGTGAGGGTCATCACACAACCTATTAATCACCAAGAACAAACAATTGGTGCCATCTATATTGTGGCCTCAATGGATGAAGTATTTGAACAGATGAGAATTATCAATAAAATCTTGGCCGCCGGGACGGTCTTAGCTCTCGTCATTACTGCAGCACTTGGAATTTTCTTAGCCAGGACGATTACGCGTCCAATGACGGACATGAAAAAGCAGGCAATGGAGCTAGCAAACGGTAACTTTTCACGTAAAGTTAAAGTGTATGGAGAAGATGAGATTGGACAGCTTGCCGTGACCTTTAACTATTTAACGGAGAAGCTAGAGGATGCTCAGGCTACAACAGAAGGAGAGCGAAAAAAACTCGCATCTGTCATTGCTCATATGACAGATGGAGTTATTGCAACAAACCGTGATGGACAAGTTATCTTAATTAACAACCCTGCACTTGAAATGCTTGATGTTTCACGTGGAACAATTCAGGATCAAACTATAACAGAGCTGTTAGGGATAGAAGATGAGCATACATTTGAGAGTTTGATCGAAGAACAGGAATCTATTATTCTTCATTCTGATTCTCATAATAATCCTGTAATAATCCGTGTTAATTTCTCCGTCATTCAAAAAGAAGCAAGTAAAATTGATGGATTAATTGCTGTTTTATATGACATTACGGAACAAGAAAAGATTGAGCAGGAGCGCAGAGAATTTGTTGCGAATGTGTCACATGAACTTAGAACACCTTTGACAACGATGAGAAGCTATTTAGAGGCATTAGCAGACGGGGCTTGGAAGGATAATGAAATTGCTCCACAATTTCTCCATGTGACACAGACGGAAACAGAACGTATGATTAGATTAGTAAATGATTTATTACAGCTGTCAAAACTAGATCGTACAGATTATCGTTTAAGTAAGGAATGGATTAACTTCCCTGACTTTTTCGATAAGATCATTGATCGTTTTGAAATGACAAAGGCAGAGCATGTCACATTTATTCGCCATATACCGAATGAAGAATTATTTGTTGATATTGATACAGATAAAATTACTCAAGTTTTAGATAATATCATCTCGAATGCACTCAAATATTCCCCAGAAGGCGGCAATGTCATCTTTAATGTAGATATTTTATCAACTGACATACAGATTCGAGTGAAGGATGAGGGGGTTGGAATACCCCAGGATAGCATTAATAAAATTTTTGATCGATTTTATCGTGTGGATAAAGCACGAACTAGACAGCTTGGTGGTACAGGTTTAGGACTAGCAATTGCAAAAGAAATGGTTTACGCACATGGAGGGGATATATGGGCTACTAGTAAAGAAGGGCAAGGAACAACGGTATTCTTTACACTTCCATATGATCCTAATCAAGAGGATGAGTGGGAATGAGAAAAGAAACGATGAAAAGTATCTTGTTGGTGCTGTTAGTAGGGACAAGCTTATTTTTTACTTGGAATATATGGGGCTTACAGCCTTACCACGAAGAGCTTGAGAACAATACCTTCTTCGAGAATATTCCAATCAGTGATGAAAAAAGAAAGTTTAATGAAGTCATTAAGCCTTACCAAATGTTTATTCACTCTAATGATGAGCATTTTAGTAGCTTTCAAAATAAGCTGCTAGGAGATTTATGGAAAGAAATGCAAAGATGGGAATTTACGGGGAGTAATCAAGAGATTTCTCGTACGTTTACGAATGATTCTTTTTTGAATTGGGTAGATGGCAGTGAAGATCATCAGGCTAAAATAGAGATGCGATTTTTTACTGGATTACCTATTGATACTCTCCAAACGATGCTAGAGTGGGATGAGGAGTTAGACCAAGACCTCCAAATCGATCGAATTTACTTAAATGTTCCTAAGGAAAATGAGACACAAAAGGTGTACTTTTTTTCAACTGAGGAAATGACGATGGTTGAAGCTTCGGTTAACTTAACTTCTGCTAATCGATACGTGAACCAGGTGTTTACTCGTCGAGATGAGTTAGTTTCTCATTTTACCTTCAATGTAGAGGGAGGAAATGAGTTCATTCTTCCAACTGAAGAAACAGAATTAAATAGCTATCAATATGTGACAAATGAAATTGAGTATGAACGATTTAAGAATGCTTTGTTTACAAATTCACGTATTGTCAAGCAAGATATTAATTTATCGAGGAATCGTTTTACCGACGGTACAAGGGAGCTCAATATTTATCCAAATCAACATCTTGTTGAATATGTAAATCCGATACCGACAAATACCAATTCAGTACCAGCCTCTTATCTAATCGATCAAAGTGTGGGCTATTTAAATGATCACGGGGGTTGGACAGATGATTATGTGTTGTTTGATGTGGATGAGTATAATCAAGAAGTGGAGTTTATTATGTCTGTTCAGTCTATACCGGTCATTTACTCGACTGAAAATCCGTTCGGACCTACTGTTATATCTCAAAAATGGGGTCAAAATGAAATTGCGATTTATGATCGACCGTTGTACCAATTAACGACGAATATTTCTACGCAAACCTCAACCATTATGTCAGGGAAAAAGGTAGAAGAAATCCTAACAAGTAATCCTACTATAAATCTAGAAGAAATGAAGAATATCTTTGTTGGATATGAGCTAAGTGGACCGGTTGATCAAAAATACGTGCAGTTATCTCCGGCCTGGTATATCGAATTAAAGGATGGGAATTTGCTAAAGCTTAATGAATCTGAGACGGAAATGAGGGGGGATGAAAGTGGAGTGGAATAAAACAAAGACCATTTTTATCCTCGCCTTCTTAGTGTTAGATATTTTTCTTGCAGTTGAGTTTTTCGAATTACGCTCTAAGTCCAACTATGATATTATGCAAGAGGCGACAATTGAAGAGAAGCTAGCAGCTGAAAATATTAGCTATAGCAATCTTCCTAAAAATGAAGATAAAAGCTATTATATTACAGCTAAAAGTAAAGATTTTACGGTCGAAGAAGTGAAGAAGGTAAAAGGGAACCAAACGCTCGTCCTATCAAGTAATATTTCAGAGACGTTTCGTTCGTTAACCTTTGAATTAGAAAAGCCGTATCAGCTTCCTGATGTGAATATGGAAAGCAAAGTGAGCCAGTTTTTAAAAGAAAATGTCATGTACGGAGAGAACTACTATTATTGGTATGAAGATGTAAAGGAAAATGCGATTATTTGTGTCCAAAAATTTAATAACTACCCAATTTTTCAGGCAAAAGAAGATCATATTGGCATGGTGATCTTATATTTAAATGAGGACAATCAGATTATTTATTATGAGCAATCGATGTTAGAGGATATAAAAGAAGTAGACGATAAGGAATCGGCGGTACCAGCTTTAAAGGCAATTGAAGCCTTGTACAATAAGAATTTCTTAAAGGCCAATAGTCGAGTAGACAAAATCCGTTATGGCTATTATACGCATATTCCACTTTCAAATCAGCAAATCCTTGCCCCAACGTGGCATATTGCTGTAGAAACAGAATCGGGAGAGGTAAAGGATTTCTACGTAAATGCAATTGAGGGTGACGTTTTAGAGTCTACGAACTAGGGAAAAGAGGAGTGAACAATATGAGCTTGCAGTTTAGTGTGCTTGCAAGCGGAAGTACGGGGAATGCCATCTATGTTGAAACAGAAGAGCAATCATTTTTAGTCGATGCAGGCTTAAGTGGTAAGCAAATGCAAGGTCTTTTTGATCAAATTGGACGAGACATAAGTAAGCTTTCTGGTATTTTCGTAACACATGAACACAGTGATCACATTAAAGGATTAGGTGTACTTGCTCGCAAATATAAGCTACCGATTTATGCAAATGAAAAAACATGGCAAGCAATGGATGGACTTGTTGGACAAATTGCAACAGAGCAAAAATTTGTTTTTGATACAGGGTCTGTTAAAGCATTTTTGAATGTGGATATTGAATCATTTGGAGTGAGCCATGATGCGGCTGAGCCAATGTTTTATGTGTTTCATCATGAGGGGAAGAAGCTAGCGCTTATCACGGATACTGGGTATGTAAGTGATCGAATGAAAGGCACCATTTACAATGCAGATGCCTTTGTTTTTGAAAGCAATCATGATGTTTCCATGCTGCAAATGGGGCATTATCCATGGAGTATTAAACGAAGAATTTTAAGTGATGTAGGTCATGTTTCGAACGAGGATGCTGCTATTGCCATGACCGATGTAATTGGTGATGCGACAAAACGAATTTATTTAGCACATTTAAGTAAAGACAACAACATGAAGGATCTTGCACGCATGTCTGTTCAGCAAACCCTTGCTAGCAAAGGGTTTATGACAGGAGAGCAATTTGACTTGTTCGATACGGATCCTCTTACACCTACACCACTAGTTGCTATTTAAGAAAAACGCGATTTGGTTGGTTAATTTTCATCAGATAAGAGAATAATGTTGATTAGACAATCCACTATTCATGAAGTGCTTTTAGAAAGGAATGGTGTCGTAATGGGCTATTATGATCAAGATTATGAAAATTATAACGCAAAAAGGCAAAAAGGAAACCGTGGTGGCTGGTTTTTAGCGGGATTAGTCGGCGCTATTCTAGGCGGACTTCTCATGATGTTTGCTTTTCCTGCTTTCTCTCGCTTTCTTCCATATGATATGGAGTTAGGTGGAGATGAAACGCAGCAACAAGCGGAAACAACGGAATCAACAGGTTCCATCAAGAACGTCTCGGTTGATGTGAATACAGCCATTACTGGCATCGTTGATGATGTATCAGAAGCTGTAGTTGGAGTTGTGAATCTCCAGGATGCAGGTTTTTGGAGTGAAACGGGCGAAGCAGGCACAGGCTCTGGTGTAATTTATAAAAAAGAGGGCCAAAATGCTTTTGTTGTAACCAATCACCATGTCATTGCAGGTGCATCACAGGTTGAAATCAGCTTAAGTGATGGTCAACGAGTTCCTGCTGAAATCTTAGGAAGCGATGTGTTAACAGATTTAGCGGTTCTACGAGTGGACAGCGAGAAAATTACGAAGGTGGCTGATTTCGGTGATTCTGATAAGGTAAAACCAGGAGAACCGGTGATAGCAATTGGAAATCCATTAGGCCTTCAATTTTCGGGATCTGTTACACAAGGAATTATCTCTGGTACAGAAAGAGCAATACCAATTGATGAGAATGGCGATGGACAGGTTGATTGGAATGCAGAGGTATTACAAACTGATGCTGCAATAAACCCAGGTAATAGCGGTGGTGCTCTTATTAATATGGACGGGAAAGTCATTGGAATTAACTCGATGAAAATTGCCCAGTCCGCGGTAGAAGGAATCGGACTATCCATACCTGTTAATCATGCTATTCCGATTATTGCAGACCTAGAAAAATATAGTGAGGTTCGCCGTCCATATATGGGAATCGGTATGAGATCTCTAAATGAAATCTCAAGCTATCATAAAGAGCAAACCTTAAAGCTACCTGAGGAAATTAGTTCAGGTGTTATTGTGATGAGTGTGGAGCCACTTTCTCCAGCCGCTCAAGGTGGACTACAGGAATTTGATGTTATTACCGAATTTGCAGGAGAAGAAGTAAAGGACATTATTGAATTACGTAAAGTGCTATACAATCAAGATGTCGGTGATACAATTGAATTTTCATTTTATCGTAATGGTGAAAAACAATCTGGTAAAATGAAACTAGGCGAGCAGGATATGATGGGGAGCTAATCAATTAGCTCCTTTTCCTATGGAAAGATGAATGCATTGTGGATAAATAAAAACCAGAGAAAAATGATAAAATAAACGTATAAACATGTGGATAAGGAGGTTTGAGAAGAATGTATTGTTGCGAGGAACATGTAGAAGTCGCTATAGATATGTATGTGGATGAAAAAGAACTAGCACCAGAGATCGAAAAAGTAGCAGAAAATGAAAAGTTATCCACAACATGTGAATTATGTAAGAACCCTGCAGTGTATGTGATCGGAGAGTAATAATTATCAACAATGTGGATAACTGTTGATGGAATGTGGATAAATAATTTGAACATGAAGAAGTGAAATGGGGAAAGATGCTGTGAATATTTCAATCGTCACAATCGGCAAGCTAAAAGAAAAATACTTAAAGCAAGGAATTGACGAATACTTAAAGAGACTCTCAACCTATGCAAAAATAGACGTCATCGAACTACCAGATGAAAAAGCCCCTGAAAACTTAAGCGAAATCGAAATGATCCAAGTAAAAGATAAAGAAGGGGAACGAATCCTAAGCAAAATCAGCGATGACACCCACGTCATCGCTCTTGCCATTGAAGGCAAAATGAAATCCTCCGAGCAGCTAGCCAAGGACCTTGACCAGCTCGCAACCTACGGCAAAAGCAAAATTGCCTTCGTCATCGGCGGATCACTAGGATTAAGTACAGCGGTTATGAAGCGTGCGAATGATACGTTATCATTTTCAAAGATGACTTTTCCGCATCAATTAATGAAGTTGATTTTGTTAGAGCAGGTTTATCGTGCGTTTCGGATTAATCGGGGGGAACCGTATCACAAATAATGGTAAATAGTAAGATAGAACTTACTATTAAAATAAATAGATTAAATGAAATAAGTAGAAAGCAAGGAAATTCAGCAAAGGGTAGTTCAATGGATATTTGAAGATTTCTCTAGAAAGCTATTCCATAAATATGATGGCTCACCGCCAGACCCGCAGAAAGCGAAGCGCCTGGAACGGAAATCAACAGACCCCTATTCACCTCAAGCTAAAATAAAAAGACTGTAGGCAAGCCCGATTTTTATCGAGTTTGTCTACAGTCTGAGGAAACCCATATAAATGAGTTTCCTTTTAGTGAGTTTTAACTATTATTATCAGCCCTTAATCTTAAACTTAGAGATTGCTAAATGTAACTCTTCTGCCAATGAAGAAAGTGACTGAGCCGATGAGGCTATTTCCTCCGTTGTGGCTAGTTGCTCTTCTGTAGCGGCACTACTTTCTTGATTTGAAGTTACGCTTTTTTCTGCAATGTCCCGTACATTTTCAAGAGCCATTGATATATTTAAACTAATAGTCTCAATATCTTGAATAGATACTGAAACATCTGTAACTTTATTTGAAACATCTGACATAGACTTTTTAATATCATTAAATGATTGTTTTGCTTCCTCTGTTGAAGAAATACCCTCTTGTACCTTTAAATTTCCTTCGTCAATCGATAATACTGCATTCTTTGTTTTTGATTGGATATCTGTAATCATATCTTCTATTTGATCTGCTGATTTTTTTGATTCCTCTGCAAGTTTTTTTACTTCTTCAGCTACAACTGCGAATCCCTTTCCGTGTTCTCCGGCTCTAGCAGCCTCAATGGCCGCGTTTAGTGCCAAAAGATTGGTTTGGTTTGAAATATCGGTAATTAATGATAATATTTCCCCGATTTCTTTTGAACGATTATCAAGTGAGTTAATCACTGTATTCATTTGATTAAACGATGCTTTAATTTCATGAATACGATGTACAACTGTTTCAACAGATGTCATTCCTTTTTCAACAAATTTTGATGTGATTTTTGTTGATTTATCCATTTCGGTACTATTATCACTAATATCTTTTACACGTTTAATCATTTGATCTAGTGAAACTGAGACATTATCAATCCTATTTAATTGTACCTCTACACCTCCTGTATTAGTTTGCACAAGGTTTGATAATCGTTCAGAGACTTTGGTATTTTGCTCAGCACTTGCAAATAATTCGCCTGAGGAAGATGCAACTTGAATTGCAGAATTACTTGCTGTAGAAACAGTTGCATTTAAATCAATTAACATTTTATTAAGTGAACTAACTAGTAAACCAATCTCATCTTGATTACGAATTTTTAAAGGCTCAATAGTCAAATCACCATCGGAAATATGTTTTAAAGTTTCTGTTACTGATGCAAGAGGTTTACTTATGCTTCTTGTGATAAAGAATGCTACTCCAATTGCGAAAAATAAACTTATACTAATGAAAAATATGGATTGAGAAAGCCCGCTTTGATATAAATTACTAGTCATTATGCTTGCATCTTCAGCAAATTGCATGTTTAAAGCAACAAGTTGATCCATACTCTTTGTAATTTCATTAATTTTGTCTTGATAATTTGTAACTTCTATAATTGCTTCATCGTCGTTATTTATAGCACTTAATGTAAATACATCATTAACAAAGTTATTATATAATGCAATTTCGTTTTTTATCTCGTCAATTAAGTCTCTTTCATTTTTAGTTGTTATATATTTTTCATAATCTATGAATAACTTATCAAGTTGTTCCTTATTAGTTTTATACTCCTCTTCTTTTCCTAACATAGTTTCGTCGTCTGGTGAAATAATATGTTCACTAATGATGCCGATATTTTCGGAAATAATATATTTCATTTCGGTTATTGTGTTTAATGCTGGTATTTTTTCGTTTGTTATAAATTTTGTTGAATCATTTAATTGTCCTAACTTGGTTATTCCAATCCAACCTAAAGTTCCCATTAAGACAACGATAATGAGAAAACTACTATATAATTTTTTTCCAACTGTCAATTTCAATATTCTCACTCCAACCCCTAGTAGGAAAGTACTATTCTGTAATATTATAATATTTTAAAGTGGGTCTTATTGTCTAGTTATTTCTTATGCCAAGAAATGACTATAGTATCTAACATTACAACTGCATTTTATTTTAATGCCTTAAAGGAAAGGAGAAAAAATCATCAATTCTGGCTCTAGTTGAAGTATAAAAAGGCCCCCTTAAGGATATTTTGGTATGTGGTAATACCTACTTATACCATTAGAGGGCTACGTAAAAAACCATATGTATCGGCACAAGATCATGGCATGCTGACAGCCCAATACGGAGAACAGTTGTATTCGTTTGCGAAATATGATTTTGACTCGATACCTAATAATTTTGTCTTTTGGGTAAGAAAACGGATCACTTCATGATATAGGGCAAAGTGAAAGTTGTGGTACGGTTCTCCGTGGTTATGTAAGGGGCAAAAATTGGGCCTTGGAGTTAATTACCCATTGACCATTTAGTTCTTTAAGTTTTATTTGGATATTTCTATCTTCTAACGTAGTTATTTTTAGACCAATAGTGTAAATAAAAAAGTGAATTTAATTTTACGATATCTTTTAAATATAGGGACGCTGACTGATAGGAAGTCATATAATTTATATTAAATAACCAGTCACTTTCTGTAAAAACATAATGAGTTTATTCTTATTCCGAGGAATAATAAGTTAAAAATTTTGATTTACCATCACTTAGGCTTTAATCTGTGTTGAAATAATTAAAAAATATCTCAAGCAAAAATATTATATAATCAAGAAAGGTACAAAGTAGAAAAAAGGTGGTGTTATTTATGCCAAGCCCAAGATTAAAATTGAAGAAAATATGGACAGATGTTGTTTTTTTTGAGGTTAATTTAGGGCTAATAGGTAACGATTGTACAATAAATCTTGATATATATTTAGATAACGCATATTTAGATGAACTTCGAGAAGGCATCATTAATTTTGCTAACCAGCTAGGAAAACATGAATTTACATGGATAACAGGTCATGAAACTGGGGACGCCACACACTTTCTATCTTTGAGATTTTTCCTCGCAGAAAGAAGAGGAATTGTCGGTATTGAAGTTAAAGTAGACAATAAGATGGAACCACCATATAACATGCGCTCTAATTTTTACTTACTTACTGAAATAAATCAAATTGATGATTTTGCTAGACAGCTCGAACGGTTCATAAAGGAGGAGACTCTAGAAATAGAGGGAATTATTTAAGGGGAGTCTTTTTATATGTTAGATTACATATGAATAGATGAAAAATTTCCAATTCTAAATCTAGTATCAAAAATTTTTAAATCTGGAGCTATTCTGTTTCATCCATTTGTCCAGATGACTATTAAAAAGACAAATAACAAGGCAAACCCCTTACCAGCATATATATCCGAGTTATGTAGATACTTCACCTTGTGGTTATTTATCTATTTTTAACTCCACAAATTTATATGCAATCATCTCTCTTTGCTAACGTTCTCTTTTATCGAATAGTAGATATTGTCACCCTATTATTGATTATTTATATGCGCATAAAAACAAGTGAAATATTTTTCTGTAAATGGAAACGCAAAAGGACTAATTAAATTGGTTCATCAGTCATGGGTCCGACATTATATCCATTAGTGCTTCCTAAGGATTATGAACGAAGCAGGAGAAACGTCCCTGGGCTTTTCTTTAGCTTAATATTAATCATTCTCCAAAACTATTTTCGTATATATCAAGAAACTTTGATAATTTTACGCTTTGTTCTTGAACATTCTTATCCTTAACCGTTACCTGCCAGCCATATTTTTTGTATTCTTTATAGTTCCTATCACTAACGGGTTCTAAATCAAATTCCTTAGCTACTGCTTCAAAGGCTTCCTTGTAGTCCAACTTTGCCTGTTTCAATGCTTTTTTAGGATCTTTAAAAATAGGCATTCCTTCAACATTAGCTCCTATTTCGTATGCCTTTTCATTATCAAAATCAATACTTAATTTACTAGTATCATATTCATTAACAACTATTGATAAGGATTGATTATCACATGAAACTAACAAGATGATTGAAAAGATAATAAGTAAGCCCCTCATATATACTTCCATTTATCCAATGTGTTTTGACCTTATAGAAAGTGGACAAGCCTAGTACTGTATAACATCCCTTATGTTCTCGGAACTAAAACAAAAAAGTAAACGTGGTTTGACTTAATCATTAAAAAGCAAAAGAAGTGTAAGAAGAAATATTCTCATGCTTTAATAGATGAAGTACCCAAACCTTATTCAACAGGATACTTCCTCCCATTCTTTTCAATCTTCTCTTCAACAATCTTTTTAACATCCAATCCCAGATCAGAACATAACATCAATGAATAGATTAGAACATCTGCAATTTCTTCACGGATATTTTCTCCATTCCTTTTAAGAGCTTCTTCACTAGTGATCCACTGAAAATCTTCTAGTAGTTCTGCTGCTTCAATGGAGATAGAGATTGCTAGGTCTTTTGGGTTATGGTATTGTCTCCAGTTACGTTCATCTCGGAATCTGTTTATTTTATCGATTAAGGGTTGTATGTCACTCATGTCCTTCTTCTCCTTTCTAATTCTAGTAGATGTTGTCTCAAAGTAGGGTCTGTTGCGTAAATGTATAGCCCACGAATTCCTCGCTTCATTAGGACATTGATGGAATTTAATATGATTTCTTCTTTAATTTCCTGGTTCTTCTCAAGTGATAAGTCTGAGCGTGATGTGAATGCTCCGGTATCTTTATATTTAGATGGGTCAATAATTAGCTTGTTTGTATCTCGATTATAACTAATGGATGGACCAAGGACTACACCGACATAGTTAAGATCGAAGCCTTGAACAGTATAGATGGATCCCACTTCTCTAATGGATTCAGGATTCTCAGCCCAAGCCACATTATTTGTTGTGTTATTCCAAGGCATGTTTATTCCTTCTTCATCGACAATGTACGTTTCTTTATCTTTTTTATGTAAATAATCAAAGGTTGAGACAATACGTGATAGACCGACTTCATTATTTTTACTTTCTATAGCAGCTTTAAATGATTTAGCATGATCAAATAGTTTAAGTTCAAAGGAAAATCCTGTTTCTGAAGGTAATGGGAGAACTTCTTTGGCAACAAAACAATTAATCCAATCTATTGTCTCCTGATTAGCGTTCATTCTCATTTGATCTGTTAGCTTTACGGTTCTGGCCGAATAGTGATTTGTAATTTCCTCAAGTAAACGTTCGTTCCAGTAGCTTTTAATCTTTAGCACTTGTTTTGGATCGAAGATGACGATTGTAATCTTACTTCGTTTAATAATCTCATCCAATTGATTTTTATAATTAAAATTGTTATAAGTATCTTCCTTCGTTAAAAGTAGATGGGCTTCGTCTATAAGCACTATATCTGCTGTAGTTCCCGACTTCGTTTTCTCATTAATAAAGGGTGTTGGCTTCATTAGGTTCTTCTTCTTCATATTCGGCAAGCTGTTAGCAATATTTTTATATGTCTTTAGCACCTCACTATTATTAACAATCAAATAGTTATCGGTTCCTTGTAGAAGAGAGCTACTATCCTTAGATAAATCCTGAAGAGTATTAAACAAAGAGCTTAAGAGGACACTTTTACCTGTGCCAGCATCTCCCTCAACCGTAATCACATGGTTGCCTTCTAACTTGATATGTTCCTTACAGAAATCAAGAATGTCACTTTTAATATCTAGCTGTAGAGGTGACAATTCCTTATAAGGGGATAGTTTATATATGTCTTTGTTTTTAAGGTTCTCAATGGTATCACTCACAATTTTCTCTTCACGAAGCTTCTCCCAAATTGTTTGAAAAAGATCTTCATTATAAAAGGATTTATCATAATAATTGTGCATTTCCCTAGAGCTAGTTTGACTTACATTTTGTAGTTGGAAGTGGTTATCGGCAATAAAATAATTAATCAAGTTTGACTCAATATTATACGTAGCAGATTGATTAAATTTCTCGTGTCCAACCAAAATAGACCGGTTCAAATTTCTTCGCCTTTTATCCTCTAAGTGTTTTTTCAATCTTCTTGTAGCTTGAACGGTTTGTCCTATATAAGCTGAAGGCCTTTTTTTCTCATTATAAAGAATATAGACAATCGGATAATCATTCAGATGAAGGGACCTAACTGTATGGTCAGAGTCTCTATTAAAATCTTTCATTTCAAACACTAATTCACTCATACTAGTAGCCTCGTTAATTTATTTTAAGACAATAGTATCATAAAATTGGTATAATATAGGTGGATTAAGACTTGTGGATAGAAATTTAAATGTAAAGTGGAGTTTCAAAGCTTCCTTTCAAAAATCAATTTGTGTAAATAAGGAATAGAGGTACAATTTTTGTCTGGGAAAGTCGAGTATATAATAAATAAATTAAAGAGGTTATGATGGACTGTATCATTTGTGAAAAACGAATTGTAAATGAAAATAATCAATTGCAAAACAAAGTTCGTCAATTCTTGAAAACAAATAAACAGCTAGATTTAAAACACCAATGGATTAAAGAGTGGAAAATTTGTTACGGTTGTAGCGAGCAATATACGAGTGAAAGGCTAGAGTTAGATGCAGTGGTGATTATTGAAAAAATGAAATTAAAAAGAAAAGAAAATCAGAAGAAAAAGCAAAAAGGACCTTCTCAATCATTTCGAGAGGACTATATCCGTAAGTATATTGAGTATGCCACGGATAAGTCAGAGGAAAAAGGAAGGTATACACTATATCAGCCACCACTAAAAAATCGCCAACAATATGATAAGGCATATATTGAGTATGTAGAACGTAGAGAATCATTAGCTGTGATGATCGTTCGAGATTTAGTGAAGACAATAGATACTAGGGGTTATTGGGTTGATGTAAGACATCTTGAAGAGCATTTTCTAACCGATTTTGATAGGGATTTTTCTTTTATAATAGTGGAATTATTTCAGCGAGTATTAAAGCCAGATTATCCTAAGAAAATGATAGAAGAGACTGATGCTGATTATAAAAACCGTATAGCATACATCACGTGGAAAACCGCAAATGCTGACATACATTCTCAACGAACTAGAGGAATAAAAGGTGATGTGTATATAATTTTGCCTCGTCTAAAAAATGAACATGAGGATATGTATGATAAGCATTTTATTGTATGGGACTCCAAACGACTTGTTTTTAGGCGTGTTCGAATCGGGAAAGAATATGTAAATATCATTAAACCACCAAAATGGAGTTATGAAATTGTTGCTACAGAAAAAATAAATCATCAACAACTACGTTATATTGAAAAAAATATGCAAAAGATTGTACGTAAAACTCATAAGGAGCGGAATTTTACGCTATCTATATTTAGACCGCAACAAAGGTGATTATTACATGCTACTATTCCAGTAGACAACAGGAAATAAACATAAGCTGACTATTCGTTTAAAAGAAAAGGAAGCAAAAGAACCATTCTTGTGTATTTTGTAGTCCCGATGACCGGAAAATCATCAACTTGAAGCTTAAGATAGGGTGGATTCACAGGTGTTTCATCAGGTTTCTCAAACACACTTTTTCCAATATAAAAAGTAAGTAATGTTCGAATTACCTGATCTTGATACTTGATAAATTCCATTAAATAAGTTAATTATTGAGGGTACAACTTGTCACATCCTTTTTAGGTTGGTGTTTGGTGTGGTAACCTCACTATTTCCTAAAATTCAGGGGGTGGCAATTTTTTTGCATTTAAAGCCCTTTAAATCTAGGAATTATTAACTTTTTAATATATAAGTTTTGACAATACCCTGTAATATCTGCTGGAGGAATTATGGATGGAAGAGGATTAATGGCTTCTATCTGCTTGGGAGCAGAGGGAGTACAAATGGGTACAGCTTTTTTAACTTGTATTGAAAGTGGAGCAAGCGAGATTCATAAAGAAGAAGTTCTTCATACACCTGAGAACCAGACAATTATGACACGTTCTTTCTCTGGAAAGTGGGCAAGAGGAATAAAGAATGAATTTATTTTTGAAATGCAGAAAAGTGAAGAATTACTACCAAACTTCCCGGTACAAAACACGCTAACCAAAGGAATTAGAAAAGCCGCTACTTTACAAAAAAATCGCGAATTTATGTCTCTTTGGTCTGGACAAAGCCCAAGGTTAGCTAAAAAACAAACGGTTAAATCGCTTATAGAAAGTATTGTTGAGGAAGCTACTTTGATTCTCAGTAATAAGTGATTCCCCCGGACTATGAACGAATCAATAGAAAAGTCCCGACACTTCTATATTTTAAATTCTAGAAGCTGTTGACTAGTCTGATTAACCTATATTCCTTCTTTGAAAAAGATAGTAAATATGATTCTAAAATAGTATAATAATGTTCTATCTTTGGTAAATTATTATAATTGGAGGAGCCTTATGAATGCGGTTCAAGATCTTCGAAAGAAGGACATAAAAGTTAAAAATTTCTGGATAACTGTTACTTATTCTCTATCTTTAGTAGCGGGACTTGGATTAGGTGTTGCAACCGGTAACCTTCTTCATATTGGACTTTTTAGTATCCAATTGGCAGTATATATAGGGTTATATCTTTTATTTAACAAATATACGAATCTAGAGCGCTTCTTTCCGTACTCATTTTTAATTATTGCTTATGGAGTAGCCTTTGGAAGCATTTTTTTAATTGGAGGGAGCTTTATTAGCTTACTCACTTTTATTATGCTTTTGTTGTTGGCGATGCTTCATTATAATCCTTATATTTTCAGCTGTGGCTTCATTTTAGGCTTCATAGGATTAATCTTGAACAGTAATTATGCTTTACCAGAATACAGTTTAATAAGGGAACAAATGCCTGTATCTCTTGTAGTGTATTTGATAATTTCTGTTATAGCTACATCTCTAATTCGTCTTAATATAGCTCAGTTCTCGCAACTTGAAAGCGTTCTGCAGGCTTCACAGGAAGAGGCTAAGGAAAAGGAGAAGCAACGGTTAAACCTTGTAACAAATGTTAACTTTATAAGTAATAATGTTTCATCTATTCATAAACAGTTACATAAGAATCTTCAGTCACAATCTGAAATGGCCACTTCTATTAATGAAATGGCTTCAAGTTCTCAGACTCAAAGTGAACAAATCACAGACTTAGCACTAGGTACTGTTAGCACGAAAAAAGGCATAGAACATTTAAATGAAGTAACAACGAAGTTAATAAACGAATCAGAAACAGCGCAAATTGTTGCAAGTGAGGGATCTGATAAGGCAGACCTGTTGACTTTAAGTATGAGTGATTTAGAAGAGACAATTAAGGAACTGAATAACAACTTTAATATATTAACCAATAAAATTGAACAAACAAATAGTTTTACTGACCAAATTAAAGAAATTTCGGCTCAAACCAACTTGCTTGCATTAAATGCATCTATTGAAGCAGCTAGAGCTGGTGAAGCAGGACGTGGTTTTTCAGTGGTCGCTGAGGAAATTAGAAAGCTTGCGGAGATGACAAACTTAACAGCAGAGAAAATTACACTTAATCTATCAGAAGTAAATGATAGTAACAGCGCAGCCCAGGATAAAATGATACTTAGCAGTAAGAAGCTAAATGATAATGTAACCGCCGCTGAAGCTGTGAAGAAAGCTTTTGGTAAATTATCAGAAAATCAATTAAGTTTAAAAACAAATTTTTCTCAGTTTGAAGAATTAGCAAGTAGTGTTGAGCAAAATGCAATCACAGCAGAGTCCTCAACAAATGAACTTGCGGCTATCATTGAGCAAGCAACGGCCACCCTTCAAGAAATGAGTGCTACAGTGGAAAATTTAAATATTATTAATAATAATATAGCACTCCAGTTGGAAGAAACAGCAACTAAAGCTGAGAGTATTATTGAAGAGTAAGTACATGTAGACAGGGACCTTTGAAGCAGATCCCTGTCTTTTTATGTGTACCAACAAGCATAGTATATTCTTAGAGACTAAAATTACTAAGAGTGGAGAATTAAAAAGATCTGTAACACTTTGTTTCACTCTTATTTCCAGCGCTTCCTTTAGATTATGAACAAAGCAGTAGAAACGTCCCTGCGCTTCTAAAAGCCTCGCACCTTACTCCTGTGCGAGGCTTTACCTTATCATTAGAGATTTTTATGTTGAAACGGACACTTCCCAAGTATTGGTTCGATATCATCTCCAATGAAAAACTGCTTCCATTCATTGTGGGTAGGGTCGCCGAAGTGAGAGATATCAGGATGAGTAGGGAGGTTATCCCATTTTTCAACACGTTCTCTTACTTTTTCACGTGACATAATGCCACCTTTTTCTGTTCCTTCAAGTCCTTCAAAGATTTTTCGTGGTTGGAATCCAAGGATAAGGCTGTTTCCTAGATCACGTGTTTTTCGTTGTTTGTATGCAGGTGCATTTCCGAAGACAAAGATGGGTTCCCCGCCAAAGTGGAAGTCCCATAAGTAGTGGTCAGGGTCTTTAGGTTTGTCTTCAGGCCATTTTTGTTTGTCGTTTTCGTGTAAGTTTTGGAGGATGTCCCAAAATCGTTTACGGTAATGTTCAAGGTCATCCTTTTCTTCTTCAGGTTCTACAAAGACGAAAAGACCATGACGGACGTATGGAGGTTCTTTAAATAGAGTTAAGAATTCCTCAACAGCCTTAGGTAGGTTCGACCAATCATCCTGCGTGATATATGCGTAACGCAGTTCGCCTTTCATTTCCGCTTTCATTCCAAAATAACAGGGAAATGTTTTATCCGTTACAATTTGATGAAAAGTAGTGTATTCTCGTATTACCCATTCAGGAACTACGGTTGGATTCGTCATATCTTCCTTCGTTAACAATGTTTTGCTTGTTACCTGCATGATCGTTCTCCTTTTCCTAGTCTTTTCTCAATAGATACCCAAAATAGTGTAGCTTGAAACAAATGGAAACCCCCTTATGAGCAGAGATGAACATGCAAAAAAGAAAATATCTGAATAGAGAAGATGATGTGCATTTTACCGATCCAACAATGATATACTAAAAGAAAAATGATACTGGAGATTATATGTTAACATTTGAAGAAAAACTAGAGATTATTGAAACGTTCCCTGAACTTGAAAGAAAAGATGTCTCATTAAAACGAGTGAATTTTCATTATAATGAGAGTGCATATGAAAATAAAAATGTCGTATATCACCTACATCCGAATGGAAATGGTTTTGTGTATGCTGGGAAAATGACAGGATATGAAACAAATGATAAAGGCATGGTCAACATTCGTGAATTCACTGAGATAGAATTACGTGAAATCATTAGAAAATCTATTCTTTCACTAACTGCTCAGGATAGTGAGATTTCAAAACAGCCAACGGAAGAAGTGTGGATTAATGACAATACGATTACCCTTACGATTCTAGAAGAAGACGATCTTTGGAATGTTTATTCAGAAGATGGTGGACTGGATGGTACGTTTAATACGTATAAGGAAGCGATGAACTATCTTGAGACGGAAGGGTTTTCGCGAATTTAATAGCATGGTAAAAAGAGAAGTCGATGGTTGACTTCTCTTTTGTTTGTAAAAATAGCGAACGAGACTATCCTTTTACTAAAATAACCCCTTAAATCCAAGAATATAAAGTGCTCTTTAAAGAATCACTTAATCGCCTTACTAACTCTCAATTTCTTCCCTTTAACAGTCGCATTCTCCATCGCTTGTAAGACAAGTGAGCCTTTGCCGTTCAGAATATCTACATATGACATTTGATCCTGGATCGTGATAATGCCGATATCGTCTACTGTGACACCAGGGATTTTTGCGATCGTTCCGACAAAATCTACTGCGCGGATCTTTTTCTTTTTCCCACCATTGAAATGGAGCTTCATAATGTCTTGATTGATACGGGCTGTTTTATTGTTTCTCACAATTCGACCACTGGTGCGTTTTTCTTCAAAAGCAGCTTTTCCATTGGCAACTTCAAGTTGACTCGGAGCTTCTTTTGTAGGGATTTCAAAGCCAATGTATGTTTCGATAGCTTTTATGAGCTTCTCTTCGTAGCGGTTAGAGAGAGTAATGGCCTTACCTTTTTTTCCGGCACGTCCCGTTCTTCCTGTACGGTGTACGTAGCTTTCTTTTTCCACTGGAACGTCATAGTTGATGACGAGTGTTACATTATCAATATCAATTCCTCTAGCTGCTACATCGGTGGCAACAAGATAGCGGAAATTTCCTACTTTGAAGCCTTCCATCACTGCAAATCGGTCCTCTTGTTCAAGCCCCCCATGCAGTTTTTCACAAGAATAGCCGGCTTTATCTAGCTCGCTGTAAACGGTATCTACATGCTCTTTCGTTCGGCAGAAAATAATGCTGCTATCAGGATTTTCAACGACTAAGATGTCTTTAAGAAGTGAAATCTTCTCTTCTTCCTTTACCTCAATTAAGGAGTGTTCGATAGAACTTGCTGTTACACCAGTTGACTCAATTTCAATTTGAACAGGCTCGATCATATATTGATGACAAAGCTTTTCAACATCCTTAGGCAAGGTAGCGGAAAAGACCATCGTTACTCGGTTTGTTGGTAGTTCTTTAATGATTGCTTCCACTTCATCAATAAAGCCTCGGTTAAGCATTTCATCAGCTTCATCAATGATCAGGTATTTGATTTGGTCAAGTGCTAAGGTTTCCCGTTCAATATGATCCATTACGCGACCTGGCGTACCAACGACAACATGTGTTTTTTGCTTTAATTCATCCTTTTGTTTCGAGAATGGTTCTTTTCCGTACACAGCTACTGCTTTAATACGCTTAAATCTTCCTATATTTGTTATATCTTCGCGGACTTGAACGGCTAATTCTCTAGTTGGAGTCAGAATTAAGGCCTGTGGTTTTTTTTCCTCCCATTCAACCATATGGCATAGGGGAATACCAAAGGAAGCTGTTTTTCCACTTCCTGTTTGCGATTTAACGACAAGATCTTGATTGTCTATAGCTAATGGAATGACTTTTTTTTGGACCTCTGTTGGTGTTTCATATTTTAATATCGAGAGTGCTCTTTTTATTTCATCGCTTATTTGATAATCATCAAAACGTTGTTTGCTCATTTTTTTACCTCTTTACTTGTTTTTTTGTCATATGTATAGGATTCTCTCCATGAAATATCATATGCATGATCGGAATATGGTTCATTATACTTGAAAAGTGAGGGTTAAACCGCCTTTATGATAAATTTAAGTCACTACATCAAATAATGACCAGATAAACCAGCGTGTAGCTGAGATGACATGCAACTACACCGATGCGTACAATCTAGATGCTCTGGGTAAAGATCATTAAAAAAGGATGATAGGCATGTCATTTGATTATGAGTTGGACTTTGACAAGATTAATTTTCGCAATAACCCTGAACTGTATAGAGTTGGCAGAGGCGAACAGGGGGTGTTATTGGTGGAGCCTTATAAAAGTGAAATTCTTAAGAATTGGCGATTTAAGACACCGAGTATAGCAAGGGAGTCATCGGATAAAATTTATGACATGTTTCTTGATTATAAAGAGAAAGATGATTTTGTTGGGATGGACATGGCGAGGAAATTCCTGCAGATGGGATATACCCGAGCACGTCGATACACAAATTACAAAGGCGGGAAGAAGTACGATGAGAATGGCCATATAAAGGAAAGACAGATTGATCCAGAAAAGGCTGAATCAGCGAGCATCTTTAGGGAAAAGTGGAAGCTAGCTAGGGAGGATAAAGAATACCTGGAGCGAAAAAAAGAGCACCAGAAGCGGTATGGGTAAAGGTTGGTGCCAGTCCCCCACAACTTTAAAGTATTAACGTACTGGGGGCCTGGCCCCTTTTTAAGGTTAGTTTAAGGTATGAGTGGTATTCTGATAAGATATAAGTAATGCGTTGGAAGTGAAAAGGTGAGGGTACCATGAAGATATTAGTTGTTGAGGATGATCCGGTGCTTTCGGATACAATTGTTGAGTCCACTAAAGCCTTGTATGAGACGGTTCAAGCGTTTGATGGCGAGGAAGGTCTTTATTTAGCAGAGCAGAATATTTTTGACATCATCATACTGGATGTCATGCTGCCTCATATGAATGGCTATGAGATCCTTAAGGAATTAAGAGCAAGAGAGATCATGACACCAGTAATTTTTTTAACAGCCAAAGATGGAATTGATGATAAGATACAAGGTCTTCGATTAGGAGCGGACGATTATTTGGTAAAGCCATTTCATCGAGAAGAGCTTTTACTAAGGCTAGAAGCAATTGTTAGACGAACGATCGGAGACTATAAAGAAAACAGTGTGGTGTTTAAAGACCTTAAGCTTAATTTGAAAACAAAAACAGCCATGATTAAAGATGAGCAAATTAAGCTAAATGGAAAGCAATTTAACCTGCTAGAGTATTTAGTCAATAATAAAGAGACGATTCTAACAAAGGAACAAATATTTGATCGTGTTTGGGGCTTTCAATCCGATACGACGAATACAGTTGTGGAAGTATACACAAGTCATATTCGAAAAAAACTTAAACCATATAACTATGATCAATATGTAAAAACATTTCGCGGATTAGGCTATATGTTGTCAGAAGAAGGCCATGAACATGAATAAGAAAGAAATAATCGGTAAACAACAGCTTACGTTCATGCTATTAAATTTTGTTGCCTTCACAGCAATTTTTGCTATATTTGGTGTGATTATTTTTAGCCTTGTTCAAAGTACCCTATATACGAAAGCAGATGAGGAGCTTTTATTTTTTAAACAAAGACTAGCGGAAGAACCACAACAACAACTAGGACCACCAGATCGCAATCAGCCTAATCAAGCTCCGATTCAAGCTGTCCCGCCACTAAATCCGAGAATCATTGTGCTTCAGTGGAATAATGACGGAGAAATTGTAAACCAGGAACAAATAGGTACACAGCTTTATCAAAGCTACCTACAGGAGATTGAATTTGACCGAGAGTCATTGGATGAAATCACAAGTATAGCGATGAATGATCACTATACCTTCCGATCATTGTCCTATCAAAATGAAGAGAGCGATGACTACCGCTATATACAGCTTTTAATTAGTATCGATGCGGAGAAAAATTTAATAGAAAACTTTGGATGGATTTTAGTCATATGTTCTGTTGTTAGTATTTTTCTTTCGATTACAACAAGCTACCTTTTATCTAAAAAAACGATGAAACCCATCATTAAATCATGGAATCGCCAGGCAGAATTTGTTGAAAATGCATCCCATGAGTTAAGAAGTCCCTTAACGATTATTCAGAACAAGCTTGAGCTCATGCTGACAAAGCCAAATAGTAAAATAGTCGATACGTTTGAAAGTATTGCCCTTAGTTTGTCAGAAACAAGGCGTCTTTCACAACTAACATCTGATTTACTGACACTTGCTCGTGCAGACTCATTAGAAACGCAATTGAAGAGAGAAGCCTTTGATGTAGATGAATTTGTTCAACATGTATGTCAGCCTTATCTAGAAGTAGCAGAATTGCAAGAGAAGGAACTATGGTTACACCTACATGCCAAGATCAAAATAGAGGCTGATAAGGCAAGAATTCACCAGCTATTCGTCATTCTACTCGATAACGCGTTAAAGTTTACAACGGAAAAGGAAAGGATCGGTGTGAAAACCTACCTGGAAGCTAATAAGGTTGTATTAGAAGTAAGTGATACAGGAATTGGCATTAATGAAGAGAATAGAGAACGAATTTTCGAACGCTTTTTTAGAGAGGATAAAGTCAGATCAAGAGAAAAGGGCGGAACTGGTCTAGGACTTGCTATTGCACATTGGATTGTAGCAAGTCATAAAGGCACAATTAAAGTGCTAGATAACCCCAAAAATAAAGGGACCATTTTTCAGGTGAAACTACCGGGATAGAGATCACAGACATGTGGTCTTTTTTTGTTGCTTTAGAAAACTAAATTCCCTCTACTTTGTATTTTGAATCCTCATGACTAGCTTCAACGATCTTTTTTTCAATTGTAAAGATCTTGTTAAGTTTTTTAAGCCTTTTTTAAGGTTCCTGTTTAATAATGTACACATGAACAAGTTATGTGAAAGGAGTAGTAAGAAATGAAGGCAATGACGTTGAATGGAGTACAGGGACGTACAGAGCTCAAGCATGAGTTATCAAAAATGGATTGCTACCTGCTGCGTAATCGATTAAAGCATGTAATGGAAGTTGATCCTTATGCCAATAAAGATGGCAAATATTTTATCCGAAGTGTCTACTTCGACAATTTTGATAATAAAGTCCTCACTCAGAAGAAAGAAGGACATTATGGTCGAGATAAATTTCGCGTTCGCTTGTATGACTTTAATACAAGCCTGCTAAATCTAGAGAAGAAGAGTAAACGGAATAATCTTACGTACAAGCAAAAATGTCCAATCACCATTGAGGAATATGAACAAATGCGAGTGGGGGATATTGCTTGGATGGAAAATGATGAACGTTCCCTACTACGCGAATTATATATTGAAATGAAAATGTATCACATCAAGCCGATGACAGTGGTTGATTATGAGAGAGAAGTGTTTATTTATCATTATGGAAACGTAAGGGTGACCTTTGATCGTGATATTAAGACAAGCTTTCGAAATAATGATGTGCTAAATGTAGATTTACCGATTATTGAAACAAATTCTGATGTAGTCATTCTTGAAGTAAAATATGATGAATTTCTACCTGATGTGATTAAAAAGCT
Source organism: Bacillus weihaiensis (assembly GCF_001889165.1). GTDB lineage: Bacteria > Bacillota > Bacilli > Bacillales > Bacillaceae > Metabacillus > Metabacillus weihaiensis. The sequence goes on from NZ_CP016020.1 coordinate 4,248,906, forward strand.
TCTTCAAATTGGTAACAGACGAAGAGGAACGTATTCAAAATATCAGATTAGTAGAATGTACGGATAATGTATTTATAAACGTAATTTGGAGGAATGGAAAATGGAAAGTGTAAGCTTTAATGATATTTTCAAGTCGAGTATTTTAGAAAAAACAACGAGTTTTTCTATCGTTGATTCAATGATTGGGTTAGCGGCAGCGTTTCTATTAGGTCTCTTAATTTATACAGTCTATAAAAAGACGTTTTCAGGTGTGATTTACTCACATACTTTTAATATTTCGCTTATTATCATGACGATGGCAACATCTTTAATTATTATGGGAATCTCGTCTAACGTTTTATTATCACTTGGTATGGTTGGGGCTTTGTCAATTGTTCGGTTTAGAACACCAATTAAAGATCCGATGGACATTGTCTATCTTTTCTGGGCAATCGTCGTAGGGATTTTATGTGGAGCAGGATTTATTCCATTAGCGGTGTTAGGTTCTATTCTTATTGGTTTAGTGTTGATCTTATTTGTAAATAAAATAAAAATTGAAAATCCGTATTTATTAGTAATTAAATATGATGAAAAATCTGTAGAAGAATCAGTTGAGCACATTGTTTCACGCCATGCGAAGAAGCATACAATGAAATCGAAATCCATCATGCCTGGAAATCATCATGAAGTGACGTATGAGATCCGTATTAAGGATGATGATGTGGGATTCCTTACAAATCTTTCAGAAATGAAAGGCGTACAGTCAGCAGTGATGATCAGTTATGATGGGAATTTTACTGCTTAATGAAAGGATCTACTTCAAGTGGCGGCAGGAAATCTTGCCGCCATTCATAGTCAATAGAACGGAGGGGTGATTATGCCTATTAAAACGAAAAGGATTGTATCCATCATGCTTGCGGCTATTCTCTTTACGATAGGTTCAATCTATTTGGTTCAAGAACTTCAGCTTGAAAAGGTTGACTCTGCTTTCTCTTATACGGAAAAACTATTTGATGAAGATGCTGTTTCAACAGTTGAAATTACAATTGAGGATGAGGAGTGGGAGGATCTACTTGCTAATCCGTTGGAGGAGGAATATAAGGAGGCTTCTATTACGATAAATGGTGAAAAAGTCTCAAATGTGGCTATCCGAACAAAGGGTAACTCATCCTTAACCTCTGTTGCACGAGATGATTCAGAGCGCTATAGCTTAAAAGTGGATTTTAATTATTACGATTCAACACAAAGCTTTTATGGACTAACGAAGCTGAATTTAAATAATAATTTTAGTGATACAACCCAAATGAAGGAATTTGTCTCGTATGAATTAATGGAGCAAATGGGGATCACAGCGCCAGGTCACTCTTATATGAAGGTCATGGTGAATGGGGAATATTATGGTCTCATGCTCGGAGTGGAAGCAATTGATGAAACATTTATTGCCAAAAACTTTAATACAGCACAGGGCTATTTGTATAAGCCTGATGGTACAGGAAGTGACCTTGTTTATATAAGTGATGATTTAAGGGATTATGATGGAATTGAAGTGAAGATGAATGAGGAGAACATAGAAGACTCTGAGCTGCTTTCCATGATTAAAGCAATTAATGATGGCGATGGATATGAAGAGTATCTAAATACGGATGAGCTGCTTCGCTATTTTGCGTTGAATACCGCGCTCGTCAGCCTTGATAGTTATCAAGGGCAGCTAAAGCATAACTATTATTTATATGAAAATGAAGATGGTGAATTTTCGATTCTTCCTTGGGATTATAATATGTCATTTGGTGGATTTAATATGGGTGGAGGCGGAGGTGCTCCGATGAATCCTAATGAAGGTAATCTAAATGAGTCTACAGATCAACAAAATGAGGCACCAGCTGCTCAAGAAATAGCCCCAGGCCAATTGCCAGAACGCCCTCAAGATAATCAAAGGCAGGCACAAGGAAATGGTCAAGACATTGAAGCCGTGTTACCAGAAGGAAATAATCAACGTGGTGGTATGATGGCTTCTGGAGATTTGTTGGACGAAGATACAATTAATTTTAGTATCTATCAGCCGGTTTCAGGTACTACTTTATCTGAGCGTCCATTACTAAATGTTTTAGTAAGTGATGAGACCTTGCTAGCACAGTATGAATCTTATATGGAACAAATTGCAACAGAGGTATTAACAGAAGAGAATGTGGCTGCTATTACAACGAAGCTTAAAGAATTGTTAGAGCCATATATTGAAAGTGACCCATCTAAGTTTTTCACGACCGAACAGTTTTTAGAGGGAGTGAGTGGGGCTAACAGTCTACCAGAGTTTGCAAAACAGCGAAGTGAATCTATAGTTGCTCAGCTATCGGGAGAACTTGTTGTAGATACAGACCAGACAACTACTAATAGCTTACCTGACATGGAGGGGCAACCTGGTGTGAGAGAACAACCCGAGAACGGTGCTGGTCCACAAATGAATGAAAGAGGAAGAGGTGGGATGGATATTAATTCCATGACAGATGAAGAATTTTCAGCATTTCTAGAGACCCTTCTATCTGGCCAATCACCGATTCCATTACCAGAGAACTTTGACTCCATGACAATAGATGAGCAAAAAGCGTATCTTCTAGAGACAATGGAAGCGGGTGGACCACCAGGAGCTGATATGGGTAACGGTCAAAATAATCGTGACCAACCAATGAACAATGAAGCAAGCGATTCTAAAACCGAAAATTCAACTGGAGAATATACACAAGCGGATCTCTATCTTCTTCTTGGTTTTCTGATCATAACCGTTGTTGCGATTTTAAGTTTTCGTCAAATAGGTCGTAAAATATAAAGGCTATTAAAGGTACTATTCTACTAAGAAAAGATGCCACTAGACTTTATACGGCGCTGTTTTCTAAAACATTCAATATAAAAAAAGCCGAATTCTAGACTGATTTTCTAGAATTCGGTCTTTTTTAGCTCCTTCTATACCTAATCACCCTGCACTTCACTCTTTTTATTTCGCTTAAACCTGGATAGAGTCAGTCTTAGAAGCTCGTTTTCTTCTAGTCGTGATGAAATAGGTCAAACTAGTTATACAGCCTACTCCAGCAACTAATAGATAGATAACAAATAGTTTGTCCGAAAGCCCTTCTATAAAGGATGAGAGAAACTGTCCTAAAAAAACGGCTGAAGAATAATAGGCTAAATTCTTTCCTCTATTTGTAAAGCTACTCTTTTCAACCACCATATGGTTAGCAAGTGGAATGGTAAAACCAAAGCCAAATCCTATGAATATCGCTGCTAAAATAACGAATAGGAAGAATTCTTGAGTGAAAGCCAGGATAAGAAAGCCACCAGCAAATAAACTGAACCCTGTTCCTAATGTATAGTAATCCGTCATTCTATTAACGACTTTAGGCATGATGCTGGCTGATAGGACAGCTACAAATGAAATGGAAGCAAGTAAATACCCAATACCTGCAGCATTCAAGCCGAAGTGATCCGTTAGGTAAAAGGGAAGAGTAATAAATCCTACAAAAAACATGGTCATGGCAAGTAGAGCGGCTACTAATATTGGCCATACCTTTTCTACTTGTTTAGAATCTACTACATCCTCTGTTGTCTCCATCTGCAAATCTTTATGTGATGGCACAAAGAGCAGAATGAATATAAATGCAATCCAGCTAATTAAATAGAGCAGAAAAGGCCATTGCCATCCAATACTTCCTAAGATTCCACCCAAGCTTAAGAAGATAATTCCTCCTGCTTCGATGGACATTCCTTGAAGTGCGACCATTTTTAGCCGTTTTTCTCCCTCAAAGAAATCTGCTAATAAACCTGTAGAAGCCGCCATCGTGATGGCCGTTGCTGCTCCTAAGAGAATTCGATCTGCAAATACTAGGAGATGATTATCTATCCATATGGCACTGATTCCGATTGCACCATACAGAAGTAATCCGATACATATTGCCTTATAATTACCAATTTTATGAATGAGTTTCCCAGCAAAGGGAGCAAAGAGAACGACTCCTAAGGCTGGTAAAGTTGTCAGCCAGGTGGCCTGATTAGTTACCCCATAATGAGTAGAAATTTCTAATAGAGCGGGAGTGATGGCACTTCCAACCATAATAGTTAAACTAGCTGCGAGCATAAGGGCAAATACACCAAGCTTTGAAATAGAATTCATGCTAAAAAGCCTCCTTTCATACCATTGATTATCCTATCATAGAATAGTTAGTTAGGAAACTAATTTATTGAGTGAGAAAACTTGTATCTATGATAAACTAATATTAAGGAAGGTGGAGAAGGTGAACACATCACATAGTCAAGATATTGGATATCAAATCCAGCAAATTTCCCATACTGTTAAACAATTGCAAAATGAGTGGCTGCTAAAAGAAAATCTAAGCGTCTCACACTTAAATGTCATGCTTGTTTTATATGAAGAAGATGGAGTTCCCCAAACACATATTCAGACAAAATTAGGTGTAAGGGCTTCTTCGTTATCAAAGCTAATCGATATTTTAATTAGAAAAGGCTTAGTGACCAGAGAGGCAAAAGAAACAGATGCTCGAACGAAAATCATCTCACTTACTGCTTTAGGGAAGGAAAAAGAAACACATCTTCAAAAAGTAAGAGGAGAACTAGAAAGTCAGGTCACAAAGAACTTGGATGCTGATGAGGTGAAGCAATTAGCAGATTTGCTAGCAAGGGTAAAGCAGAATGTTATTCCTGAAGGAAAATAAAAGGGATGGAATGTTATGATTTACTCCCTAGACTGCTCTAGCGAATGAAGGAATCTGTCAAAAGGTATACAAAGGAAAAAAAACCACGTACCTTAGAAAACATTCTTTAAACGTCGAACCGTTATAGAGAAAGTAAACGCTTATTTTAAGAAAGTTTCAGCTTAATCCCGTGCGTTATCAAACTGGAAAACGTGCCAAAGCTCCTTTTGACCTAGTAACCTTAGTTTATCATGCTCCAAAATTAGCTACTGGTCGTCAATGACATGCTAAATCAGCAACAAGTTGATTAGGATTTAACATTCTGAGCTCTTTTCTAAGAGATGGTTGCGTTTAAATAGGATCTTTGAACGAAAACTGCTTAAGGTTGAATGGAGCGGAAGTGCGAGACTCCTGGGCGAGGAGTGGGATAGGTGAGACCCCACGTTTACGCTGAGAAAGGCTCACCGCCCGCCCCGCGAAAAAGCGAGCAACTGGAGCAGAATTCAACCAGGCCGGGCACTTGATAAATAGCCACGTTTACGAACTTAGCAAAAATGTAAAAGGAATCTAACATTCTGTATGTCTGTGTTTCTTAAAATAAGCAATGATGAAATTGATTTAATCAGGAAATTAATTCACTTATCTAAAAAATTAGTTTTCTTATTTGTTCTTCCCCTCCTTTTTCCACAATCTATGATAGGATAAAGTTACTAGGATAAATGGAGGTTCAAAAATGAATTGGATGGATCCATATACGTTTATGTTATTTAGTCTAGGGTTAAGTGTTATCTTTCTATCATTTGCCCTTTTGCGTTCTCCGAGAAAGCTATCACGTACATTACTTGCCTGTGCTTCTGGTCTTTCAGGTATGCTCATTATCTTGACTGTAATTGAATTACTTATAGATGATCCAAACACTATGATTGTTCTTCGTAATTTTCAGCAAATATCACTAGTATTTATACCGATTATATTATTGGGGTATGCAAAAGAGCTGTATCAAGAATCAGCCAAGAAGACGATGCGTTTAGTAGGTCTTTTATTTATTCCATCCATCATTGATCTCACACTTGTTTTTACTGATTCCTACCATGGGTTAATGAGGAAAGAAATTACCATTGAATCCATTTGGACCTATACAGAAGTATCTACAAAGTCAACGCTGCTTAATTCCTCTTTAGGTGCCTATCCATTTGTGCTTTGCTTGGTGACTATTTTCCTATTAATCCGAAATATGTTTGATGTTCCAAAGCAATACCGTATGACGCATTGGCTCACAGCCCTGGTTATTGCCTTACCAATTGTCGTACTTATTACCACATCGATGCTTTCTATAGAAATTCCAGGTATTTTCGCTTTGTCCTATTCTTCAATGGCTCTTTTTCTTATCCTTGTGAATAAAAGAATGGACTTTAATACGATCTGGCCATTATCTCGACAGGAAGTATTAGAGAATTTGTCAGAAGGGATTTTGTTGATTGATCAGAAAGGAAAGATTGTTGAGGTGAATAAAGCCTGTTGTCAAATGATGAAGCGTTTATTTGATTTGGAGCACGAACAAGTATATACGAACATTCTTTACCAATCTGCTTATACATATTTTCAAGATGTAAAGCCATTAACAAAGGCACTTAGTCGTCAAGAGCCGACTACTTTTCAGTATGAGCGAAATGGGCAATATTTTGACGTGAGTATGACAATCCTTAGGGAAAAAACAAATGATCTTCGATTAGTCGTTTGGAAAGATATAACGGATAAAAAGGAAATTGAACAGCAACTAATTGAACAGGCAAGACTTGATTCCTTAACGAAATTAACAAATCGAGAAGCATTTTTAGAGCTATACAATCAAAAAACAGGTCAAGACGAAAGTTGTTTTTTGCTTATGGATATTGATCATTTTAAGCTATTTAATGATCGTTTTGGTCATTTAGTTGGAGATAAAGTACTGAAATATGTTGCGGGATTAATGAAAATCCACTTTAGAGGGGACATTTTAACACGTCTAGGTGGAGAAGAATTTGGTGTTTATAGGATGTCGAGTGTAGAGGGAGCAATTACGCAAGCTAAGGCGTTTCAGCTTGCGTTAAAAGAGGAAAGTCATTTAATTGATTCAGCTATTACTGATTTTGTAACAGTGAGTATTGGGATTTGTCCAGTAGAACCCGGTGCACCTTTTGAAAAAGTATATGAAATGGCGGATGATGCCATGTATCAAGTGAAAGAAGACGGCCGAGATAGTATCAAAGTTTGTTAACATGTAGGTAGTGTTTCATATACATAAATAGGTCGTGAAAAATGACTCTTACTGAGAGCTTTTTCACGACCTTATTTTAATTTTTAACATGATGTCGACCAATCGGAACCACAAATGGAGAACCGGAGATAGGATCATTAATGACGGTACAGTTCAGTCCGAAAATATCGTGAATTAATGTACTTGAGATCACATCCGATGGTTCACCCTCTGCTGCGAGCTTTCCTTGATCAAGAGCGAAAATATAATCTGCGTAGCGTGCTGACAAGTTAATATCATGAAGAACCATTACAATGGTTGTACCATATTTACGATTAAGATCTGTTAATAAATCGAGTATTTCGACCTGATAGGTGATATCTAAATAGGTTGTTGGTTCATCTAGAAATAAAATATCGGTTTGCTGTGCTAATGCCATCGCTATCCAAACACGTTGTCTTTGTCCGCCTGAAAGCTCATCAATATTTCGATCAGCAAATTCTGTAATTTTCATCATGTCCATTGCTTCAGCAACAGCTTCATAATCAGCCTTTGTCCAGCCTTTAAAAAGTGATTGGTGAGGGTATCTACCTCGGCCAACTAAGTCAGCGACTGTAATTCCCTCCGGTACAATAGGTGATTGTGGTAATAAGCCTAATACACGAGCAAGCTGTTTTGGTGGAATTTTATTTAACGGTTTTCCATCTAATATTACGTTTCCGGAAATAGGTTTAATGAGCCTCGCCATCGTTTTCAGCAACGTTGATTTCCCACAACCGTTTGATCCGATAATAATGCTTATTTTATTACTTGGTATAGAAATACTCACATCATGTAATATCGTTTTATGATCGTAACCAGCAGTGAGTCCTTCTGTTTGAAAGCTATGTGTAGGTTTCATTATAAATCTCCCTTTCGATTCATTCGAATGAGCAAATAGAGTAAGTAAGGAGCTCCGAGTATTCCTGTTATGACGCCGACAGGATAACGAGCAACGAATGCAAATTGCCCAATGAGATCAGATGCTAACACTAAAATGATTCCCACAAGTCCTGCTGGCACAATGCCTGAAAATCCTACACCTACTAATCTCTTAGCGATAGGCCCTGAAAGGAAGGCAATAAAAGCAATTGGTCCTGTAGTAGCAGTTGCTAAGGCAATGATGAGCACAGAGCTAATGATCAGGGCTAATCTTGTTTTATCTGTAGGAATACCAAGAGATGTTGCAGCTTGTTCGCCAAGCTCGAGCATATCTAATCGTTTGCCAAGTGCCATAATGAAAGGAGCTAAAATAAGAACGGTCAAGATTAAGGGATAGATATGTTCCATTTTCGACCCATTGAGACTCCCGCTAAGCCACCTCATAGCAGTAGGAATATCTTGTGATTGACCGATAAGTAATAAATAAGAAATGATAGCGCTTAGCATTGCTTGTATTCCAATACCGATTAAGATCAACCTGCCAATTGAAAAGGAGGATCCCTTAGACAGCATGAAGATGATAAATACTGCAGCAAGACCTCCAACTACAGAAGCAATGGAAACGACAGTATTACTTGCATGAAGAACAATGATACAAAATACAGCAGCTGCACTTGAACCCGCTGTTATTCCTATAACATTTGGATTGGCTAAAGGGTTTCGTAGCATGGTTTGAAAAACATAGCCCGATACACCGAAAGCAAATCCGGAAAAAACACCTGCTAGCATTCTAGGAAAACGAATCGTTCCTACTGCAAATGAAGCCCCTTTTACATTCTCACCTAAAAGAACACGGATGACATCTTGAGCAGGGTAGATTGTGTTACCAAGCATAAGCATCGTGCACGCAAGCACGAAGGCTATGATTGCAAGTAGAGTAGTAACAAGGATAAAACGGCGTTTTCTTTTTTTTCTACCGACCATGATAAGGTTCAAAGATTCATTCATCATAATGTACGCATTTTCGCTTTCATCGTTATTAGAATTAAGATAGGGGCTCCGATAAATGCCGTAACGACACCAACCTCGAGCTCACCTGGACTACCTAGTAGTCTACCGCAAATATCTGAAATTGTTAAGATAACGGCACCGGAAAGTGCTGACATTGGAACCACATATCGTATATCTGGACCAATTACTAAACGAATTAAGTGAGGTGCTAATAAGCCAATAAACCCAATAGGACCTGCTAGTGCGGTTGTTGCTCCGCATAGTAGTACACCGCCAAATGCAGCGATGAGTCGAAGTGTACCCGTTCGTACTCCTAAGCCAGTAGCTACTTCATCACCTAGTGCTAAAGCATTTAATGCAGGAGCGGTAAATAATGCGATGACTATACCGATTAGGAGAAAAGGGAGAAATGTTGAAATAGAATTCCAGTTACCTGAGCCAACACTACCTACCTGCCAAAATCTAAATTGGTCCATCACATTTGAGCGTGGAATCATTACTGCAATCACTAAGGATGTCAGGGCCGCACTTGTAGCAGCTCCCGCTAAAACGAGTTTAAGGGGCGTGGCACCGCCACTCCCCATAGAACCAATTCCGAAAACAAAGATGGCAGTTATAATGGCTCCCGCTAATGCGAACCAAATGAATTGACTAGCTGAACTAATATTGAAAAAGGAAATCCCACAAACAACAAAAAGTGCTGCACCTGTGTTGACTCCTAAAATACTAGGATCTGCAATAGGGTTACGTGTAACTGACTGCATAAGGGCCCCAGAAACTCCTAATGCAGCACCACACATAATACTAAAGACAGTTCTAGCAATTCTTTGACGAACAACTAATGCCCCATGACTCTGTACATCAGGATGGAAAAGACCATCCATGAGTTCCTTCCATCCTACAGTACGAGAACCAAAGGCAAGAGAAGCTAAAACACTTAAACCGAGTAAAAGAACAAACAAGATGAAAACCATGATGAAATTTTTCGGAATAAGTAACTGCTTACTATCTGTTACGGATGTAGTATCCATTAATCTAATTTGCTAACAGCTTCTGAGAGTAGAGTTAAGTATTCTTCCAGTGAATATTTAATTGCAAGCGGATTTGGAGTACCGGCTGCTGCAAGTGGAGTATTATCGCCAATAATCACGACAGAACCTCTTTCAACCGCAGGGATTTTTCCTAAGATTGGATCAGCTTGTAAAGCCGCTAATGTATTTTCATCACCATATGATACAAAAATATCAGCTTCATTAAGAATATCTGCGTTTTCTGCGCTAACTTCTAAGTAGAAGCTAGAATCATCCGTAACTTGACTTGTAATACTTTCTGGATATTCCATTCCAAGCTCAGTTAGGAAATCACCACGAGAATCTGTTGGTGTATACACATAGAATTTAGATAAGTCTGCTGCTGAAATACTGACAAATGCAGCTTTCTTTCCTTTAATTTCAGGGTGTTCACTTACTTTTTCTTCGATGAACTTGTCAGTATCTGCAATTAACTGTTCGCCTTCTTCAGCCAAGCCCATACCCATTGAATTGTACTTGATTTGGTCACGCCATGAAGTTAACCAAGGAGTTTCTTTGTAAGCCACAACAGGTGCAATTTCACTTAACGTATCATATTCTTCTTGAGTAATACCTGAGTAAGCGGCAAGAATTACATCTGGTTGAGCATCTGAAATAGCTTCAAAATCTAACCCATCTGTATCTTGGAAAAGGGTAGGTTCTTCTGCACCAAGCTCTTTTAATTTTTCCGCAGTCCAAGGAAGCATACCGCTTTCATCTTGAACCCCATAGTTTGCTGCTGAGAAACCAACTGGTACAACACCAAGAGCAAGTGCAACGTCATGATTTGACCAGGCAATTGTAGCGACGCGTTCAGGCTTCTCTTCAATTATTGTTTCACCAAAAGCGTGTTGGATTGTAATTGGATATTGTGAAGTTGCTTCTTCTGTTGTTTCCGTGTTAGAAGAAGTATCTGAAGACGTTGATTCTGATTGGTTCGTTCCGCAACCAGCTAATGCAAGCATTAGAATGGCGATTAAAAATGTTGTAATAAAGGCAAATCTTCTTTTTGTATTCATAATAGACCCTTCCTTATCCTCGTTCTAGTTGATAATAATTATCACTATCATTAATGTATCGGTTCTTTAGAGGATTGTCAACATTACTTTTGGGTTTTTCATTATTTTGTAGTTCAAAAGTTTAAGTATTGGAAAAATTTCATTAAATCATAAGCTGTTGGATTAGTAGATATAAGAAGGTCACAAGCATAGTGAGGATTTTCTCTACTTCTGTTTTCTGATAAATAAGGGGATCAAACAAAGAATAGAGAACGAGGTGAGCCTTAAAAAGGACAATAAAGGGGTCCTGCCGACAAAACGCGGATATTATACGGTAAGACACTTTGGAAGATAAACCTTGATTTTTCTTCGCTAAGGAGAAAAATCAAGGTTTTATTTATATTCTAAGTGGGCGCAGGGAATGAACAGAGTTTGAAATCTAAGGTTTAAATGAATATTCACCTAAGAAGTTAATGTGTTCCCATCCCAAAGGAGATATATGAGGAAGTAATTTCTCTTTATATTTTCCTGTTGTTTTCAAATGTTCAATTGCTTCTGATAGATACACGGTATTCCAGATACTAATAGCCTAATAATAAGATTTAAGGCGCTGGCACGCTGTAATTGATCTTGTAATGCTCTTTCTCTAAGTTCCCCATGTTTCCCAAAGAAAATAGCTCGTGCCAAAGCATTCATGGCTTCGCCCTTATTTAATCCACGTTGGATTCGCCGACGTAATGTTTCGTTAGAAATATAATCTAAGATAAACAAGGTTTTATCTATACGTCCCATCTCCCTTAAAGTTGTCGCAAGGCTATTTTGACGAGAATAAGAACCTAGTTTTCCCATGATGAGAGAAGCAGAGACTGTACCGTTACAAATGGAATGTGCCAACCTTAATACATCATCATAATTTCCTTGAATGATCTTGGTGTTAATTCTTCCACGCAACAATTTCTCCATTTCTGGATATTGGTCTGGCTTTTCAAATGAATAAAGTTTAGAATCTGCAAGGTCTCGTAGTCTTGGAGCAAACCGAAATCCTAACAAATTGGTTAATCCAAATAATTGATCCGTATAACCAGCCGTATCCGTATAATGTTCTTCAATATGCAAATCAGTCTCATGATGTAATAAACCATCTAAGACATGAACAGCATCTCTTGCGTTGGTGTTAATCACTTTCGTATAGAAGCTAGAAAATTGGTCACTGACAAAGCGATAGATGGTTGCACCTTTCCCCGTTCCTCGGCAGGACCCCGTTCCATAATGTGGATTTGCTTCAGAGTGTAAGGATGAAACTCCTACTTGAACACGCATACCATCTGAAGAAGAAGTTGTCCCGTTTCCCCAGTACTATGACAAACTTAACTTATGCTGAAAATTAACCAGTACTGCTTGTGCATTATTCATGGCATCTTCATATAAACGCCACTGTGAGGCTGTGGACATTTGCCGGTAAGATACTCCTTGTGTCGTTTCTGCCATCTTAGTAAGACCAATATTTGTTCCCATAGCCATGATAGCCGCCATGATCGCTGGCTTTTCTTCTTCTTTTGGAGGATGTAGCGTGGAAGCATGAAGAAGTTGCTTTTCGAATCCGGTCCAACTAGCCACTTCCATAAGTATATCAGTCAACTTTACACGAGGTATTAACTGATATAGAGATAGACTATATTCTCGTGCTATTTCTGGAACATTTTTTCCAAACGATGGACATGCAACCGTCCATCCTCAAAATTAACCCCATCTAATTCTGTGATATTAGCTTTAATCCATTCAAGCCGATTATGTAATGCATCCATTTTCTCTTCTAAGTATTCATCAACAGAAGGAGGTGCGGTAAGTTCATTAAGATGCTTGTTTTGCTCCCATGTTTCTTTTGGCACTAAATAATTATCAAAATCTTGGTGCTGACGACTTCCTTTAATAGAAACGTTACCTGAGCGTACAAGGTTTCTTAACTCGGTTAGAACGGACATCTCATAATATTGGCGATTAACATTCCCATCATCATCATAAACATGCTTTTGCCAGCGATTCGAAACAAAGTCCAAAGGAGCCACTTCTGGAACCTTTCGTTTATTGTGCCTGTTCATCTCTTTAATTGTGTCAATAGCACGGAGCAATGGCTCTCCTGATTTTGTAGAAGTAAATTCCAAGGCTTCTAACAATGTTGGGGTATATTTACGTAAATAGTTAAAGCGAAATTTTAGCAAGTCTAAGTAGTCGTAATCCATTGGGCGCGACAATTGCTTTGCCTCTTCGATAGAGTTCACTAAGTCCTCCCAAGGCATAATAGCCTCTAATGCTTCAAAGGGGTCTTTACCTTGTTCTCTTGCTTGAATCAGTGCTGTGCCTAAATCTGCAAAATGAATAACCTTTTCATTTACTGATTTGCCATTTAATTTCTGAATCTCTTCTTGAGCTTTGCGCCCCTTTGACAACAATAAAGTAATTTGGCGATCATGTATCTCAAAGGCATAATCGGTAAGGTTTTGGCTAAGTTGTAGGAGATGTAAAATTAAAAGTGCAAATTTTTTATTTTCTTTAAACCTACGGAACGAACGGGCTCATATTTAGAACCTAGACGTTCTAACTGCAAGATCCTATTTGGATGAATTTCATTAATATCCACATTAAGTTGCAAAGTTCGTATGACCTGAAGACGTTGTATAACCTTTAAGAAAGCATCTGGAGAGGATTGTCCAGGGATTTCTCGCAACCAAGCAAGGGGTGTCTTTGAATAGGTGGAACTTACATCAAGTAAGTGATCTAACTTTGGTTTTTGAGATTCACATAATGTAGAGCTGATAGATTTAAAAATTCGTTCTTCTGCCCGTTGACGTGCCTCCCATACAATCCTTTCTATTGTTGTCATGGCTGGCAAAATTACTTTTTGTCTTCGCAATTCTTCAATTGTTAAGCGAATCAAATAATCAGTATTTCCGTTTTCTAGAGCGCGTTGAAGTGTATATTGTACAATAATTCGATATGTCTCAAAGGATAAATTTTGGTAGCCATAATGTTGCCGAAGTTCCTCTAGGTGTTCATTGCGGATTGCTACTCGTTTGGCATATTGTTTATATTCTTGAGGGGAGATATCGATTTGTTTCGCAATATAATCGAGTATATAGCTGGGAATGTCTTTAAGCTGAAATAAAGTCCAACCCGGATATCGAAGGACAGCAAGTTGTAAGGCAATCCCTAAGCGATTATGGTCTCTTCGATGCTTATTAATAAATCAAGATCTTCTGAGGTGAATGTATAGCGCATTTCCATTTCATGCTCAGTCATATCATCAGGAATAGACATAAACATATTTCGCTGATCAAGGGTCAACAATTCTTTCCCTCTCATGTTACACATCCTCGCTGGATAGTTCTTTCTTTCCTAAGTAACGATATAACGTTGTTGCTCCTATTCCTGTGGCTTCTTTAATTTGAGATAAGGAGTAGTCTTTACTTTCATACATCTTCGTGGCAAGCATGATTTTTTTTGATTCAACCTTCGGTCTACCTCCATTTCTTCCCCTAGCTCTAGCTGCCACGAGCCCATCTTTTGTTCGTTCACTAATGATATCCCGTTCTAATTCAGCTATACTAGCCAACATTCTGAAAAAGAATCGCCCCATAGCTGTTGTTGTGTCAATTTTATCTTGAATAGACACAAAGTGGATTCCTTTAGCTTCAAACTGTTCCATGAGTTCGATTAAATGTTTGGTACTCCTACTGATACGATCTAATTTATAGACAACCACTGTGTCGCCCTTACGCAGAACTTTAAGAAGCTCGTCCAATTGAGGACGGTTTTTCCTCTTTCCAGATTCTTTTTCTTCAAAAATCTGATCTACTTCATAATGATTCAAAGCATCAAGTTGTAATGATAAGGACTGATCTTGCGTACTTACCCGAGCATATCCAAATTTCAAATCATAGCCCCCCTTACTTTAATACATTTACTATACCAAAAAGGGCGGTTAGATAGATATATTGGTATTTTGATTTTTGATATATTTTTGGTTATGAATTTTAATAGTTTTTGAGGTTTTTTAAGAGAAACTCCTTTTAAACCAAAAACGGTCGTTTTTGGAACTAAAATCGTTAGCTATAAAAAAACATCTTGAATTTCGCTTATCTTTTAAAACCAAAACTTATTGGTAAAAACAAAGTTCTATCAAAACAATAACAACCATTTTTATGAAAGGCTCTTTTCGAAAAGATTGTTGCTCTTGAGTATGAGAAGGAATAATTTACTTTTTATGGTATTATATAAACGGATGCTTATTCAGTTAAAAGGGTTAATGTAACAAAAGATAACTTTTGATTTGAATATTCAATGGGGGTGTTTAAGTGAAAAGACCGTTAGGAGTTTCTTTGATAAGTTATTTCTATATATTTGGTGCGATAGTTTTATTATTTTACAGTTATTTTTTATAATGCAGATGCTAAATGGTCTATGGCTATTTTAGGTTGAAAAAATGGGGATTTTGGGTAATGATAGCCTATTAATTATCTTTGGTTTAACAAGCTCTTTGCTTATAACTAATCAATCATATCAGCCATATGTAGGTAATCTGATTTTTTCTTTTATTGTAGTAGCTTATACAATATATGTGAAGAATGCTTATTTCAAAACAGTTCTTCAACACTAGAGAAAGCTATATATTCTTCCTTCAATCAAAGGGGCTTTAACGGAATAATAAATAGAGTCGTTCCATATAGGAATGGCTGTTTTTTATACCTCACGTAGGAAATTGACGGTAATGCTATTTGAATTTTGGCAAGCACTGAGGAGCATTTGGTTTATCTGCTCTTTTTCAGCCAACTTCTTACTTTGCTGAAGGAAGCTGAACCAGTAAAGATAACTGTATATGATAAATACCTTTTCTAACATAGACTTTTTTACTCACGTTGATTAATTCGTGCTGAAGACCTTTCATTTGGGTGAACTTTTTGTAATTTGTAGCTGTATCTGTGCATAACAAAGCAGAGGTGTCGATATAACTCCCTAACATCTTATCCAATTCAATGGCTGTAACTCTTCCTTTACCTGCTATTTGGGAAAGAATTTAACCATTTTGTTTCAAATAACTAAATTAAATGTAAAAACTCAAAAAAGTCATTAAACAACCTTTTTGAGTCATAGTGTGGTAGAAAATTATTTCTCAGATTCTATTATTTCATTAATAACACTGAATAAATCTCCTTCAAACTTTTCAAGATTCTTTTCAGTATAGGCAAAAATAAAAGAAGAACTTGATGTTGTTACAATAAAATTATTACCTAATATTTCATTACTCACTCTATAATCAGCTTTTTCTAAATCAGCTTTATCAACTATATAGACATAAATATCATTCTCTTCTACCTCGTAAATTCTCTGTTCTTTAGCGATATCTAACAAATATTCATCTTCGATAGGTTTCGATGTATAAGTTATATTGTGTTTATTAAACAATTTCTCTAAATCTTCTAAAGTTTTATATTCGACTTGAAATAATCTTGTTGCAATAATGATAACGGATAATAAAATAATTAAGGCTATCACTAAAAAATTTTTCAAATAATTACCACCTTTAACGAATTTTTTACAATTAATAATTGTAAATTTTTGGTGTATTAGCTAAAATATACTAGACCCTAGAATGATAGTCAACTAGAACAAAAATATTTAGGAGGTTTATTTTTTGAAAATTCTTAAAAGGATTGTTGCTAGTCTGGTTGCTCTTGGTTTTGTTTTTGGTATTGGTTTTGTTTCTGTAAGTGCTGAAGAGGTTACCGCAAGTGGTGAAGATCCAAATTTTGCTAAGGTTAAAAAACAAGATGATGAATTAGATCCAATTATTAAAGAAGTGTATTCTAAGCACATAAAGGAAATTGGTGATGTTAAGAAAGCGGCTCTTGATGAACAAGGGGTTGACTCTGTTGAAAAGTTAGCTAAAATAACTAAACAGAATATTAAAGATTCTGAAAAGCAAATTAAAGACAAGATGCATAAGGAAATTGATAAGGTAATGAAAAAATATGGTTGGGAGCAAGTAGAAGATACATACTCTGATGATCAACAAATGACTACCAACAGTACTTCTGGAAATATTTCATTGACTAGAAGTTTGTATAAAAGCAGTGATGGATATTACACATATTACGGCTATTGGGATTGGACTGATGGCAAATGGGACAGTTATCACGATATAGAAGATATATTAGCTGTTAGAAGTACAAAAGATATGACACAACGGGTATCTGCTTATATTTATAGTTGGGACAACTATGGATATTCACGTCATGATCGAGTTGCTAGAAGAAGTTGGGAAGCTGACGGTGCTACCTTTAATGTACATGATTATTTAGGGTATGGGTGGGGGGATCTATGCCTATGTATAATACAGATAATGGGTATGCAAAGTTTACGTTCAAGGCACCAACAGGGACTGAAATATATACGCACTTTGAACATAACTATGAAGCTTATTCATGGTATTCGAACGCTGTAATTGATGTTGTGAACCTATCAAATTCATCATTCAGTGTGTCGTACTCAAAGAAAAATTCTAGATGGGCTACAGTTGGAAACCCATATTATATCAGTAACTAAGAACAAAAAAGGATAGACTGAGGGATTTTTATAATCTACTCACCTATCCTTTTTTACTAATAGTTTAGAATTTTAGGAGAATAGAAATGGGTATATACTTAAAAATTCTGAAGGGACAATTGTATATGAAAAATAAACTAGTAGTACTAGTAAGTATATTGATTCTGTTTATCTCTTTTATTGTACCAGAAGTAGGTAATGCTCAAACTAAGAAGTCTTATCTTATTGGTTTTAATAATAAGGTTAGTGAGTCCATTATTAATAAATATGGAGGGGATCTTGATAAAACGTTTAGATTTATACCTGTTGTTTCTGCAAAACTATCAGATAGAGCCGTAGAAGCTTTATCTCATAATCCGAACATAACCTATATAGAAGAAAATGCACAAGTAAAAATCATGGGACAAGAAGTTCCTTGGGGTTACACACATATAAATGCTGATGACGTTCAAGGACTTGGTGGAACTGGCTATGGGGTTAACATAGGTGTTATGGATACAGGTATAGATAATTTTCATGAAGATCTTAATGTAGTCGGTGGAGAAACATTTGTTGATGGAACGTCAGATTATATGGATGATAACGGGCACGGAACACATGTATCAGGAGTTATTTCAGCACTAAATAATAACCTTGGAGTGCTAGGGGTTGCTGCAGAAGCAAACCTCTATTCAATAAAGGTCTTAGATAATAATGGAAATGGTTATTATAGTGATGTGATTGAAGGTATTGAGTGGGCAATGATGAACCAAATAGATATCCTTAACATGAGTTTTGGTAATAGTAGTAGCTCTCTCGCTTTAGAAGAAGCAATAGATACAGCATATAATAATGGAATGCTGATTGTCGCTTCAGCAGGAAATAACGGATATAGTAAAAAGGGGAGTTTAACGTATCCAGCTAAATATAGTTCTGTTATATCTGTAGGGGCAGTTGATCAGTATGATAATAGAGCTAGTTTTTCAAGTGTTGGTAAGGAGCTGGAGTTGGTAGCCCCAGGAATTTATATAAATAGTACAGTGCCAGGGGGATATTCGATATTTGATGGTACGTCGATGGCAGCCCCATATGTAACTGGTGTTGCAACTTTATTGATGCAATTAATGCCTGAACTTACAAATATTGAAATAAGAAGAATATTAAATGATACAGCAAGACCTTTAGGTGAATCGTTTTCTTATGGAAATGGTTTAGTAGATGGTCAGAATGCTATTAATTTTACAAGTACAAATGCAAATAATACTAAAGCAAAAAAATAACAAGGTGAATACTTTAGGGAATTATAAATATTGGTACAGTTAAATAATGGGATAATAATAAAATCAACCGCTAGCCAGAATTTTTCTTCCACAACTCTTATTGGATAGGGATGAAGGGTTATTCGCTTTATCGAGGATATAAATTAAACAAGAAAACATATGAACTATGAGGGTTGTATTCCTTTGGGAAATACAACTTTTTTTGTCCTGTTCATTTTTGGAAAGGAAATTATGGGTGTCCTACAATGAAAGCAATAGATAATAGGAGCATTCCTGTAATGAAGAAATTTGAGGTTTGAAACAAAAAGAGCCCTCTTGGTATCATACGAGGTGTCCAAAGCTTCGAAGCAAAAATGGACCCTTAATTTAAGTAACCAAGGAGGACTCAAAATGAATTATACACAAAATCAAAAAATCTCTCAAATTACACCAACAACTCTTATAGTCGGCATTGACATTGCCAAAGACAAACACGTAGCTCGTGCTCAAGACGACCGTGGCATCGAATTCGGGAAACGCTTGATCTTTGAAAATCGAATACATGGCTTTCAAAAGCTAGTAAATTGGGCAGAAACTCTTCGAAAAGAAAATAAAAAGAATCACGTCATTCTTTGCGTAGAACCAACTGGTCACTACTGGTTTAGTCTAGCTTATTTTTTAGTAGCGAAAGGATACGATTTTGTCGTAGTAAACCCTATGCACGTTAAGAAAAGTAAGGAGCTTGATGACAATTCCTCGACCAAAAATGATACAAAGGATGCCCGCGTGATTGGTCAGTTAATTAAGGATGGGCGATACTCTGTACCAAATCTCTTGGAAGGCATTTATGCCGAATTAAGAGAAGGCGTCAAATTACGAGATCAGCTCATCAACCAACTGATGACCACGGAGGGGTATCCAAAACCATATTCAGCGGTATTTTCCGGAATTCTTTGATGTATTTGGAGACTGGGAAGGAAAAGCAGCTTTCTCTACGTTGCGACTGTTTCCATTTCTGTCTCAAATCAAGGAATTGTCACCAGAAGAGGTGCTGAAGAAGTGGAAACCATTTGTGCAACAAGGAGTGGGAATTAAGCGAGCGACAAAGCTAGTAGAAGCCGCGAAAAAGAGTATTGGGATTCAGATTGGCATTCAGTTTTCCCAGCGTGAACTAGATTGTTTACTCGACCAATATGAGCTTTATAAGCAACAGTTAAAGCAGTTAGACAAGGAGTTAGAAACTCTTGTCGAGACTCTACCAGGAGCCAGACAAATGATGAATATAACAGGGCTAGGATCTACAACCGTCGCTCTGTTCTTCGCTGAAGTAGGGGATATTACGAAATATCCCCCCAACAGTTAGTTAATTTATCTGTTCTATCACTACGAGAACACAGCTCTGGTAAGTTCAAAGACCAAACTCGGATTACCAAGAGAGGACGAAGTCGTTTACGACGAGCATTATATTTGGCGATACGTCCACTTGTTGCCCATAATCCAACGTTTAAAGCTTTGCATGAATACTATACAACACGATCTGAAAAACCATTGAAAAAGCCAACAGTCACTCATTGCCTTGTGTTGTAAATTACTACGCGTGATGTTTGTCATTGGCCAGAAATAGTGTGAGTTTGATGGTTCTAAACTATTAAGAGGATTACCTCAAACCCAAGCATTACAGGCTGCATAAAGCCTTTAGGAATACACTCTAAATATCATTATATTTCTCATTAAAACACCAATAGTGCAGAGTTGGAGCTTATTTTATCCATTCGGGCATCAGACCCAGCATAGGAGCATTTCCAACCTCCACCTCATGGATACGCAGGACGAAGGAAAGTATGGATACGATCCGGAGAGATATGGGAGGGTTAGCGACCGCGATTTGTGTGGAGATCTCCTAGCACGGTTATATACTTATTTTCCAAACTAATCCAGTTTGGATTGATAGGATGGTCCCACTCCTGTAAATCATTTATAGAAATTCAAATGATATCCAGTAATCTTGGTGAGTCAACTATTTGGTAATTATGAAATATTGAGAATACATGAGTATTTGGAAGAAAAATTAACTTTATTGAGGGAGAGTTAAATTTTGAAGATGAAACAAAAACAACGTATACTGTAAATGGGTATGAAAATATGAAAGATGGACAAGAATACTTACTATTTTTAACCCCAGAACAAGATGGTCTTTTTGGGACAAGAGGTGTTACTTTCGGAAAAGTTCCTTTAAATACCGAGGAGCTAGAAGTATCTGAAGATCAAATAGAGTCTAGTCACACTCACACTGAAAAACTAAGAACCATTTTTAACGAGGGAAGAAAGAAATATGGTAAATAAATATTAACTATTGTTATAAGGGGTGTCGCAAAAATTTTTTCTTTGCGGCACCCTCTTTTAGTTAAATAAAAGATGACAAGATTTTAACATCCTCCAGAATATAAACTACACTACTATCAAACAACAAGTTTAAAGGAATAGAGAAGGAAATTTGTTCTTAGCGTATAATATCTGCGTTTTGTCGGCCTAAACTTTTTTCGTATTTTTCTGTCGCTTTTCTCCAAACAAATGTATATTGATTTGCATTTGCTTCTATCTTAGTCCCATCAACAAAATAGTGCTCCAGCTTTACCAATCCTTTTTCACGTAGTAACTCTACAATTGAAAAGAAGACTTGATAGATAATGTCTCTCATACGATCAGATCGAAACCGATTGATCGTTCGAAATCAGGAGTTTGACTACCACTTAACCACATAAAGTAGATATTTTCGGTTAGTAACTTTTCTATCTGTCTTCCTAAGTAAACTTTTTGTGTATACACATAAATGATGACTTTAAGTAACATTTTTGGGTGATATAATGGTCGTCCACCACCTTTGTAGGGTTGAAATAACAATGTATCGTCTAGCTTTTCTACAGCTTCATGGACAATAGTTGATAAATGATTTTGAGGGATGAGAATTTCGAGGTCTAATGGAAGAACTAACTGATTCATGTTATAATTAACGAAAGAGATATGATCATATTTCATAAAAAATCGTTCCTTTCTTGGATAATTTGGTGTGGTAACTTAATTAGACAAAATAGGACGATTTTTTTGTTGTTTAATTATTCTTTAAAAAAGACTGTTTTCGTAGGGGTTTTGCTTCTATGAATAAAATTTTAGATCGATAGCGCAATGGAACGTCCCGGTTTTTACGTTAACTGAATTAAAAAGATAAAAGTATGAAAAAAGGCTAACCCAAGGTCTAAAATCTAGACTTTTGGGTCAGCCTCTTAAATCTAATGTAATCTCTGAATTGAAATCAATAATCCCAATCCGTTCCTTCATTATAATTACTCAGCAAAAATCTTTTCAATATCTTCTAACATTAAGTTTGCAGCTTTTACGCCACCAGCCGTGTTCCAGATGATGTCGCTTACTTTATGAGCGTTCCCTTCTTTAACAGCTGATAGGTTTTGCCAAAGTGGATCATTAATCCATTCTTCTTCAACAGCTGCAGAATCTGCATATGTAAAGTAGAATAGTTGATCTGCATCCATTTCAGGAATTAATTCCTTATCTACTTCTACAGCAAAGTTGCCCATTTTATTGTCTTCAGTGAATAATTTTTCTTGGTGTGCAGCACGTTTGAAGCCTAATTGTTCAAACACTACACCTGAGAACGAATCTGTGTAATAAATACGAGTTGGACGTGAGCTAAAACGTACAATAGAAATCTCTTGGTTCACTTTATCACCAAGTGTTGTTTTTAATTCTTCTACTTTTTGATCATATTCAGCCATTACTTCTGCACCTTTATCAGATAGATTTAGTGCTTTTGCATATAACTCAAAGTTAATTTTCCAATCTCCTGCTAAATCATCTGAGAACACAGTAGGTGCAATACCTTTTAATTGATCATAAAGAGCCTCTTGACGAATTTTGTTACCAATAATTAAATCTGGTTTTAACTCGGCAATTTTTTCTACGTTTACTTCGATTTCATCACCAACAACCTCAACGCCTTCCATTTCAGCGCTAATGTGCTCGTACCAAGGATCTTGGTCCCAAGACATTACGGCTCCAACAGGTTTTACATCAAGTGCTAATAATGCTTCTGTTCCTTCATTCGTTAAGATAACAACACGTTCTGGAGTATCTGGAATTTCAGTGCTACCCATAGCATGCTCAACAGTATAGCTAGTAGATTCTGCCTTTGGCTCTTCTTTTTCTTCCTTCGTTGACTCTTCACTTGTGTTACCACATGCTGCTAACACGAAAAGTGATAGGATGGTAAGGATTGAGAATACAGACCATAACTTTCTTTGCATAGTAAAGCCCCCTAGTATTTTATTTTTAATTGCTTATGATAATCATTATCAACTGTAATCACAATCATTATCATAATTTAGGAAGAAAATATTGTCAACACTAAAATGAAAATAATTCTCAATGATATTGACTGACTTTTTAATATCTTCTACACTAGCTATATATGAAAAGTAGAAAGGTTTAACGATATGAACCAAATTACGGTACCAATAAAAATAGGTAAAATACTAGCGATGATTATTCTTCTCATTATTTTGATTGGGATGAGTATCATACTAGGGTATACGGATACATCTATAAAATTAGCTTACGAAGCCTTTACTATGTTTGATGGAAGCAATGAACACTTAATTGTACAAACAGTTCGCTTGCCGAGGGCTCTAATTGCTGCAAGTGTTGGTGCTTCATTGGCAATAGCAGGCGTATATATGCAAACACTTACAAAAAATCCTCTAGCATCTCCTGGAATTTTAGGTATTAACGCTGGAGCAAGTTTTGCTGTCGTATTTGTCCTAACATTCTTCCAAGTATCAAGTCTGGATATCTTTACATGGGTATCATTTTTAGGAGCAGCCGTAGCAGCGTTGACTGTTTATTTCATCGGAAATGTTGGGAGACAAGGATTAACTCCAATGAAACTAACTCTTGCAGGAGCAGCTTTAACGGCACTTTTCTCTTCTTTTACACAAGGGATCTTAGTAACGAATGAAGCGGCGCTTGATGAAGTATTATTTTGGTTGTCTGGATCTGTGCAGGGAAGGAAGCTAGAGATATTGACTTCTGTCTTTCCTTACCTTGCCATAGGATGGGTCATTGCTCTTATTTTCACTCCAATTATGAATGTGTTAGCTATGGGAGATGACGTTGCTAGAGGATTAGGCTTGAAAGTAGGACTCGTGAAAATAACAGTAGGAATTCTTGTGATTTTACTTGCAGGTGGTTCTGTAGCAATAGCTGGACCAATTGGCTTTATCGGAATTGTCATTCCACATATCGCCCGCAAATTAATAGGGACAGATCATCGTTGGCTTGTTCCGTTTGCTGGACTTCTTGGAGGCGTTCTTTTGTTGGCGGCTGATATTGGTGCTAGATACATTGTTATGCCTCAAGAGGTTCCTGTAGGGGTTATGACAGCCTTCATTGGTACTCCATATTTTATTTATTTAGCTAGGAAGGGGATTAACAAAGGATGAAGGGATATCGAAGCGTACGAATTGGTAAAGACAAGGTGTCCCTCCTCTTGGATCAGAAAGCACTTATTAAATTACTGATCCTTTTAGTCTTAACGCTGATGATATTTATTATTAGTGTAGGGTTAGGAGATCTACATATCCATCCTTTTAATGTGATTAACCTGTTATTCGGTGGTGGAACAGAGGTAGAGAAGCTCGTTGTGTTTCAATTGCGTTTACCAAGAATTATTATTTCTATGTTAGTTGGTATGGCATTAGCTGTAGCAGGAGGAATTCTTCAAGGGATGGTTAGAAATCACTTGGCTTCACCAGATATTATTGGGGTAACGGCAGGTGCTAGTATGGCTGTTGTTGCTTTTTTATGGTTGTTTAGTGATGATAGATACTCTCTACTAGTTAGTGTGAAATGGATGCCACTAGCTGCTTTTATAGGAGCTTCACTTGTAGGAATGGCGGTGTACTTTCTTTCATGGAAGGATGGCGTTACACCTATCCGACTAGTATTAATTGGGATTGGGATGTCTGCCCTTATGCAGGCTGGAACAACAATGTTTATGGTCTTGGGGCCTATATACATGGCGAGCCAAGCGAATGTATGGATTACTGGAAGTGTCAATAGTGTAACCTGGGAAGATGTGAATGTTCTTTTACCTGTTGTTATTGTGTTGCTCATATTGGCATTTATTTTCTCCCGACATGTGAATATCCAATCACTTGGCGAAGATGTAGCTAAGGGAGTAGGAAGCCCGATTGAACGCCATCGTTTTCTTTTACTGTTAATTAGCACAGGATTAGTAGGTACAGCCGTCGCATTTGCAGGTGGAATAGGGTTTGTTGGTCTTATGGCGCCACATATTGCGCGAAAGCTTGTTGGATCCTCTTTTGGCGCCTTATTGCCTGTATCTGCATTAATCGGTGCCATTCTCGTAATGTTAGCAGATTTAATTGGGCGAACACTATTTTTACCATCCATTGTCCCTGCAGGTGTATTTACTGCTACACTGGGTGCCCCTTATTTTATCTATCTCTTAGTGAAGTCAAAAAACAACTAAGAGAGGAAGGTGTGAAGAGATGACAAGTAATTTACAAACGGATAAACTCACTCTTGCATATGGTGATCGAGTTATTATTAAAGAATTAGATCTAGTCATTCCAAAAGGGGAAATTACCGTCTTTATTGGTGGGAATGGGTGCGGGAAATCAACCCTACTACGATCGATAGCCAGGCTACTAAAGCCTGAAGGTGGAAGCGTCCTCCTTGATGGAGAAAGCATTGCCAAGCTACCTACGAAAGAAGTGGCACGGAAATTGGCGATCTTACCGCAGGCACCGGATTCTCCAGAAGGACTGTCTGTTTTGCAGCTAGTAAAACAAGGGAGATATCCTTATCAAAATTGGTTAAAGCAATGGACAAAAGAAGATGAACAGCATGTGACAGATGCCCTACATTCAACCTCCTTACTTGAATTGAAGGATCGGTCAATTGATGAGCTATCGGGTGGGCAACGACAAAGGGCATGGATTGCCATGACGCTTGCTCAGAACACAGATATTATTCTATTAGATGAACCAACTACGTACCTTGATATGACACATCAAATCGACATTCTTGACCTTTTGTATGATTTAAATGAAAAAGAAAATAGGACAATCGTGATGGTCCTGCATGATTTAAATTTAGCATGCCGATATGCTCATCATTTAGTAGCGATAAAGGATCAAAAAATTGTCGCACAAGGTGATCCTAATGAGATCGTGAATGCAGAGCTTGTCCATAAAGTATTTGAAATGAAATGTATGATTACGACAGATCCTCTTTTAGGCACACCTCTATGTATTCCTCATGGGAAAGGAAGAGCTGTTCTCCATACGTAGTAGTTATAGGCGGAAGAAATGGTGGAAAGAGTGCCTTTCTTTCGTTTTTTTATGCTCTTTATGTGTAGTAAGGAGAAAGTAGACATTGGAAGAGGATGCGAGAGGTGTATCGAATCTTATAAATAATTGTTTATATGACAGGTAGACGATCTTGACCCGAAGTGGAGTAATTTTCTAAAAAAGGTAGACGAGTCTTGCCCAAGATTGAGTGGTTTTCCCATAATATTGAACGATTTGCTGAATGGGCCTATAAACTTCAGCCTAAGATTCAAATAGACTGCCAGTTTACCCTTTCAGCCCCTATAAAAAGACGCTAACTCAAAAAATCCAATCTATGCTAAAGTAGAAGAAAGTAAAAGAATGAGGAGAATAATGTGAATTCGGCATTAAATATATCCATCACGCTAATTTGTGTGTCGACTGTTTTAAATTTGTATCTATGTTTATATGTGTTTATTAAACGTCACCATTATACAAGTATTGCAAAAGTATTTATTCTTCATTCGTTTTTAACAGCACTGTATTGCTTTGGTTCTGTCTATGTTCTCATGTCTACAACGATTGAAGAGATTAAATTTTGGACAACTGTTTTGTATGCAGGTATGCCACTATCTGCAACAATGGGTTTATTATTCATTATGAAATATTTAGGGATTAATTTGTCTCGTAAATCGTCCTGGTTACTACTAGGCATTCCGATTATGACCTTCTTAATGGTTGCAACCAATGACTTTCACCATCTACACTATCGAGTTTTTGAAATTGATCCTGAATTGGGGGCACCTTATGTCCATCAAGAAATGGGGTTTTGGTATATTGTACATGGTCTCTATACATTTTCAAGCTTGTTTGTTGCTTTTTTACTTGTGATGTTCCGGTGGAAGGAAACAACGGCAACGTATAGGCCGCAGCTACTATCCTTACTTTTTGGGCAGCTTATTCCGATGATCACTTCTTTTCTCTATCTTTTAGGTGTGACTCCACCTGGAATTGATCCTGTACCCATGGTTATGTGGATGACATCCTTATTTTATCTCTGGTCAATCAGTACTTCTCGAATGTTTACACTTATGCCGATTGCAAAGGATATTATATTTAACAGTATAAACGATGGAGCTATGGTTCTTGATGAAGATAATCGTTTAATTGAATTTAACAAATCGAGTCAGCAAATGTTTCCAGGTTTATCTCTTACAACACTCGGAAAACCATTCCTAGAGGTATGGCAAAGCCTCTTACATGACTCTCCCCCTTTTAGCCTAGAACATGGGCTTAGTCAGCAAGAATTTCGGGTGCCCACAAAAGATGGAACGATATCAACTTATCAGGTTCGAATTTCGAAGGTTCAACATACGTCAAAAAGTGAAGGGTTGTTACTGATATTTACCGATTTTACAGAACTAAAGAGATTACAGGTAAAGCTAGAACATTATGCTTATTATGACGAGCTAACACGTATTTACAATCGCCGAGCATTTTTTCAGCAATGTGAAGACATGCTTACCTCATCAAACCAGCATAGAAGTCCCTTTTCCATTATCCTCATGGATATTGATTACTTCAAAAAGGTGAATGATACATATGGACATGGTGTAGGAGATGAAATTCTTAAGCATGTTGCCAATATGATTACGAATGAATTAAGTCATGGAGAGCTTTTTGCACGATACGGTGGTGAGGAGTTTGTGTTGGCGTTAAAGGGCTACACAGAAATTGAGGCTGAAGAATTAGCAGAACGACTTCGTCTGAGAATAAACGAATCCTCACTACAGACAGCTGAAGGAGATCGTCTTTCTGTCACACTTAGTTTAGGTGTAGCCGGAGTAGAGAGCGGAAAAGACGAGACACTCCATCATATTCTCCACAGAGCTGATCAAGCGTTATATGTAGCAAAGGACGCAGGTAGAAATCAAGTGCGTGTCTATACACCCTCTATTGTTCTACTAAAATAAACAATAAGGAGGCTGGGACAGAAGTGCCTGGCACCGTATCGTAACGACTATATGTACGCACTGATTTATCTAGTGCACACAATAGATTGTATCGGAGGGTGCCTGGCTCTTTGTTTTGTCCCAGCCTCTTTTTTAGTTGGCTGTTTTCGTAAACTTTGTTGCTTTAAGTCATATGAAGAAAACAACGCTGTATAAAGAATAGTGGCAGCTTTTCTCCTTAGAATAACTACCTTATTTCTACTAAAATGCTGCTGCTAATTACTTTCTAGATGATTAGCAACAATCTTTCAGAATAGAGTCTTTAGTTTTGATTAATCTAAAAGTGGAAATTTGTCTTTACCATATGTATTGAGTATGTGATTCCTGAAGGGGTAAAGTTCCAAGGGCCCAGTAAAGGGGGACGAAACCATTTAATCATGTTTGAAAATCCGGTGTAAGTCCTACTATTTATCTAAGTTTTCCTCTTAAAATTAGAGTAGTTTTATGGTGGGAGATGATATACTGATAAGTAGATAGTCATTATTTATGACATGATTCTTTAAATGTGAGGAAGATCAAACTCTTCAATGAAAACCAATAAAATGAAACTAATAATAAGCTTATCTATTATTCTATTTTTATTTTTTACAGGGCTAAATATGTATATGTCGTATATCAATATAAGACAAACCGTAGAGAGCTCTGTAGGTGAACGAAGTTTAGAAGCTGCCATTTCCATTGCGAATTCAATGGACGTTGAAACGTACAAGCGTTTTTTAAACAATCCAGTTGAAAATGAAGAATATTGGAAAATTAGGCATGATCTAAACGATGCGAGGGAAAAAATCGGAGCACTTTATGTCTACACATTAGCCGTTGATAACCCAAAAGTATCATACGGTATGATAGTGGGTCTCCCTCCCGGTACAAAAGAAGATTATCCAATAGGAGTGGAATGTACCGTTCCCGAACAGCAAGTGAAAGAGGCATATGAAGGCAACACGTTTATAACAAAATCAATCTACGATTCTACGTATGATGTAACCTATATCTCAGTTGGGGCACCGATAAAGGACAAAGAAAATCAGATTGTTGGATTTCTAGGGATTGATATGAACATTGATACCCTCAAAGAAACAAGAGCAGAAGTCCTGAAGAATAGTTTGGCTATCTTTGCTTTTAACGGCTTTTTGGTATTAGCAGTGGTGCTATCCTTCTTGTTCATGCAAAGATGGTATCAAAAGGTCGTAATAGAGGAAGTAGCTTCAACAGAAGACATTTATCAGGCGGAGTTAAAGGGATTAATTGCTTCAGTGTCTTCAGTGAGACATGATTTTATCAATCATGTTCAAGTGTTACATGGACTGCTAAAAATTGGTCATTATGAACAAGCACTTGAATACGCAGCTTCCCTTTCTCATGAAGTGAAGACAATTGAAACTCTTCATTTAGATATTGAACATCCAGGTCTTTCTGTCTTCCTTCAAACAAAGAAGCTTTCTGCACAGAACTACCAGATTGATATGGATTTATCGATTTCAGATAGTCAATTTGAGAAAATAAAAACGCTTGATTTAATAAAAATTTTGGCTAATCTAGTGGATAACGCAATAGAAGCCACAATTCTTCTCCCTGAGGAACAAAGAAGAGTGAAGATTACATGTCACTCGGAACATAATCACTACTACTTCATGGTTAAAAATACAGGACCGAAAATTAAAAACAAAGAGCAAATCTTTGACCAAGGCTATTCAACAAAGGAATTAATGGGAAAAACAAGGGGGCAAGGCTTATTTATTGTAAAGGAAATTGTCCACCAGTATAACGGGACAATTGAAGTTGACTCAACAGAAAGAGAAACAATGGTAAAAGTAATGATTCCCATTCAGTAATTTCAATGGAAGGAGAGGGTGACTGTGCTTAATCAGGTTATTTGTGAGAAACGTTCGTATAGAAGAGAGTTTACTTCACATCAGCATGAATTTGGTCAGTTTCTCTTCCCTCTGGTGGGGTCATTGGATATCCATACAAAAAATCAGGATCTAGTTCTTAAGCCAGATTCCTGTTTCTACCTTCCTCCAGATCTGAATCATTTGTATCGATCGAAAGAACGTAATGAATTTTTAATTTTAGATATTCCAAAGAACTTTATTCCCCACCAAACAGATCGGATGCTTGTTCATATAGATGAGCAGTGGTCGGCAATTAGATCCTTATTAGTAGAGGAATCAAGGAGAAGGGATAGTAATGCATTGAATGACTTAACACGCTATATCACGAGTAAGTTAGAGATTTCGTTACCTACTTCCATCATCTATCTTCACGAGAATTTTAAAAAGCCATTCCGTTTAGAGAAATTGGCAGAAATCGAGCATTATCACCCCACATATTATTCTACTTGGTTTAAACAAAAAACAGGTAAAAGTCCAAAACAATATCTTTCAGATTTACGAATGAAAGAAGCAAAGACACTCCTCCTCCAGACTGATTGGACAATGACGAGAATTAGTGAGGAAATTGGCTTTGACAACTCGTCTTCTTTCACAAGGTGGTTTGTAAAACAAGAGGGAATCTCTCCTATTCGCTATCGATATCTTAAAAATGGATAAAAAGAATCTTAAATTAAGGAAAGAGAAGAAAGATACATTTCTTTATCATTACTTTATAGGTTTTTATCTTTTTTAAGGGGAGTTGCTTTCTAGCAATTCTACTTCCATCAGCTGTAGAATTGAGGTGATATCAAATCATGAATAAAGAAAAACGAACCCCGATCTTTGTGTTAGTTGCTGCGATTCTCTGGGGAACAACAGGAACAGCTCAATCCTTTGCACCTGAATTGGCACATCCAATTGCAATTGGCGCAGCACGGTTGGCTATAGGTGGCTTTTCTCTCATGGCGGTTGTCCTTTTGACAAAGGGAATGACCTTTAAAAATTGGCCAGTGAAACAGACGATCCTAGCAGCGGTATGTATGGCTTGTTACCAGCCATTATTTTTCTCCAGTGTAAAAGTGACAGGAGTCGCAATTGGCACTGTGATTGCCATCGGGAGTGCCCCGATCCTATCAGGAGCAATCGAATGGGCCTTTGCAAAAAGAATGCCTTCTAAAAAGTGGTGGGGCGCTACTTTATTATCCATAGCAGGATGTATCCTGTTATTTTTAAATGATGGGTCCATTCAAGTTGACCCACTTGGGGTCTTACTTGCCTTAGGTGCTGGGCTATCATTTGCAAGCTACACCTTTATTAGTGCAGAATTAGGTAAGCAGCAATCATCACTAGTTGTTGTTGCCGTTGTATTCTCCTTAAGCGCAATTATTCTCTCTCCATTTTTGGTTATATACGATATGTCGTGGATAGTTAAACCAGATGGAGTGCTTGTGAGTTTACATTTAGGACTTATTACGACATCACTAGCCTATTATTTATTTGCTAAGGGACTTCTAAGAGTGCCATCCTCTACTGCAGTTACATTATCCTTAGCGGAACCATTAACAGCAGCAATGCTTGGCATATTTCTACTTAATGAGTCGATGAACATTGTGTCATGGGTAGGACTATTTCTTTTAATTTTCGGTATAGTTTTCCTTATTCTTCCTATGAAGAAAATTGATCATACTAAGA
Organism: Bacillus weihaiensis; assembly: GCF_001889165.1. GTDB lineage: Bacteria > Bacillota > Bacilli > Bacillales > Bacillaceae > Metabacillus > Metabacillus weihaiensis. The sequence continues at coordinate 4,280,598 of NZ_CP016020.1, forward strand.
TAAAGACAGTAAATGTCTAAATCTGAAGGCGAAAAAGGTGGGTGTGTAGATTGGCAACTATTGAAGATTTTCTAGAGCTAGATATGAGAGTTGGGACCATTGTAAAGGCTGAGCCTTTTCCAGAAGCAAGAAAACCAGCAATTAAGGTTGTAATCGATTTTGGTCCTGAGATTGGAAGTAAACATTCATCGGCTCAAATCACAAAACGATATTCTCCAGGTGAACTTACTGGAAGGCAAGTTGTCGCAATCGTAAACTTTCCTCCAAGAAGAATAGCTGGTTTTAAATCAGAGGTACTTATACTTGGAGGCGTACAAGAAGAAGGGGATGTTGTATTAATAAAGCCAGATGAACATGTCGAAAATGGTACAAAAATCTCATAATCTTCCATTAGTCCTTTGACATCCTTCCTATTTTCAATCAAAATAAAATAGGACTAAAGGGGTGAACGAATTGGTAGAGAAAGTGTCAAATACTAGCTGGTACGGATTAGCATTACAAGCATTGATTATACTTGCAACTCATGAAGGAATTTGCCCTAGTAGTGTGATGGCCAAAAAACTTGGGTTTCAATCTACATTTCTAAGGAAGGTCTTAACACATCTAGTTAAAGCGGATATCATTCAAGCAAAAGAAGGTAGAGATGGTGGTTATTCATTAAACAAATCTCCAGAAGAAATAACGTTGGCAGGTGTTTATCATGCACTAACGGCAGAATTATTTCCAAAGGGATTTCTGAATGTACAAAGCAAAGAATGCTTCGCCCCTCCAACACAAGATGCTCTATGTGATCTCAGAGATGAAATGGAAGGCTGGATCATTGAAGGTTTAGAGAAAAAGACACTAGCAGATCTTCTAAATAAAAGGCTCTCTTAAACAAGAAAGAGCTAGTCTCCTAAAGTTGAGAAATAACCTTGTATCAAGGAGGAAATGCATGTGTTTTTGGGTTTTTAAAGGGAGTAGCATTTATAAGGAAAGAGCTAATTACAGAAGAAATAGCGAGATAATTAGCACGGTTCGCGAACGAAAATTTGTAGTATAAATAGTAAATCAAAACGCTCAGAAAATATTCTGAGCGTTTTTATCGTATTACTTATTTTTCTTGTTCAACTTAAACCTCTACTCACTTTTAAATTCATCGCTTATTAACTATCCTGCGTCTAGAGTGACACAAAAGAAATGCTTTCCTAGTATTTGGGAACGTTTAATTGATTGAATGTCTTTGATTCCTTGCACGTTTAATTTAAAGACGAATAGAGCCATAATGATGTCGACCCTCAAAAAGAAACGCAATGATACTCTCATAATAGGGTATAAATTGTTTTAGTTCGATCAGCTTTAAGATTTCCTCTTTAGAAGCCCATTTGGCTGCTTTCACCTCTTCAGTCTGTAACGTCAAATCATTTAAATCGAAGTCATATTCAATTAAATAATAATCATCAAAGCCACGTTCAAAGTTAATAGTAAAATGTGGACGAGTCATTTCAAAGTTATAATGAATTCCCAACTCCTCAAATAACTCTCTTGATGCAGCCTCCTGACTTGTATCGCCTGCAACAGCACTGCCGCCACAAGTGATATCCCAAAGGTTTGACCATCCTTGCTTAAAGGGCTGACGCTGTTGAATAAGCATTTCTCCTTTTGAATTAAATATACATACATGCACTACTAAATGAAACTCGTCTGGTGTCATTTCATCTCCACGAGTTATTTGTTTCTCTATTTTATCACGATGCTTATCTAATAAATCCCACTTTTCCATTGCTAAGCTCCTTACAAATATATTTGTAAAAACATTCCGAATATACAATAAAATTAGTTTAAAATAATGTATTTTTCAATAAATATTTAATGATCTGGAATAAAGTAGATAAACGTTACCAAAACATCGTTAGGACCATCTTATTTACTTAGAGTGGAAATTTCTCTTAAAAAAACTGACGATACCCCTTGTTATAAAAAACTGCCCTTTAGTTAAACAAACCTATACCGTTTCCTTATTTACACTTTAACATAAAATACCAGAACAAATAATTTATTTCTCCCACATATTGCAGTGAAATAACATAGTTTTTCACAACCGTTTTATCATGGTAAGAGAAAAGGTATTGGCCTTTCATCTTCCATTTTTCTACCCTTTTTAACTAGATAAGTAACTGTGTTTGACTTTGGAACAGTTTAAGGTTTATACTGTATCTGAAATCGATACAGTTAGGGAGTGGAATAATTGACAAAGAAAACAATGAGTAAAGAAGAATACCTAACAAAGGTAAGTGAAATTGATACAACAACAGACAAGCCAAAAGAGCTTGAGAATACAGACTTTTTTACAGTAGCAAAAGAAAGACGCTCTGTTCGACAATATGATCCAACTCATAAAATGGACCGCAGTGAAATTCGTGAAATTTTAGAAGCAGCCATTTTAGCACCTTCTTCTTCTAACCTTCAACCATGGAGATTTTTAGTAATTGAAGATCAAGCTGCGAAGGAAGAATTATTACCAATTGCAAACAACCAAAGACAAATCGTTGATGCATCTGTTGTAATTGCGGTATTAGGTGATAAACAAGCATATAAAAATGCAGATAGAATTTACACTCAGATCGCTGAAAGAGGAAACATGACTCCAGAAGTAAAGGACATGTATGTAAATAGTATTTTAGATAATTATGGAAGTGCGCCTGAAGATCGTTTATCTAGAATTGCGATGATTGATGGTGGACTAGTATCTATGCAGTTAATGCTTGCAGCAAAAGCAAAAGGCTACGATACAGTTCCAATGGGTGGCTATGATGCAGATCAGTTCGTAAATGCATTCAATGTACCAGATAATCTAGAGCCTGTTATGCTTATTTCTTTAGGAAAAGGAGCAAAAGCTGGTTTTGAAAAAACTCGTCTTCCATTAGAGGATGTACTTGAGTGGAATAAATACTAAGCTGAAAAGAAAGGCTGGGACTTTATATTTGTCCTAGCCTTTCTTTCGTTACAAGAGCGGGCTACTATATTGAAAAATGCTATTTTCAAAGGTCTCTAACAAAAAAACGACGATTTCCAATATGGAAACCGCCGTTAACGTTACGAAAAAAATTAGTTTCGTATTAAGTAATCAAATGCACCTAATGAAGCAGTTGCACCTGAACCCATTGAAATAATAATTTGGTTGTATGGACCGTCAGTACAGTCACCGGCTGCAAATAACCCTGGAACCGTTGTTGCACCATGTTTATCAACGACGATCTCACCAATACGGTTACGTTCAACTGTTTCATCTAACCAGTCTGTATTAGGAACAAGACCGATCTGAACAAATACACCGTGTAATGGTACATGTTTTTCAGCACCTGTCTCACGACTGATGTATGTAATACCATTTACAGTATCTGTACCCGTAATTTCTTTTGTTTGAACATTTGTTAGCACGGTTACATTTGGTAAACTGTGTAAACGTTCCTGTAGAACAGCATCTGCTTTTAATTCAGGCATGAATTCAAGAACTGTTACGTGGTTTACGATACCAGCTAAATCAATAGCTGCTTCGACACCAGAGTTCCCTCCGCCAATTACTGCAACGTCTTTTCCTTCAAATAGAGGACCGTCACAGTGTGGGCAGTAAGCAACACCTTTGTTTTTGAATTCTTGCTCACCTGGTACATTTACGTTACGCCAGCGAGCACCTGTTGAAACGATGACCGTTTTACTTTTTAAGATAGCTCCACTTTCAAGCTCAAGCTCAAAAAGATCTTTTTTCTCAAGACGTTTTGCTTTTTGAAGGTTCATGACATCGATACCATACTCTTTTACATGCTCTTCAAGGCTGGCAACAAGCTTTGGACCTTCTGTACGCCTTACGCTTATAAAGTTCTCAATACTCATTGTATCAAGTACCTGTCCGCCAAAACGCTCAGCAACAATTCCTGTACGGATTCCTTTACGTGCTGCATAAATTGCTGCACTTGAACCTGCAGGGCCGCCACCCACAACTAACACGTCAAAAGGTTCTTTATCAGAAAGCTCTGATGCATCTGGGCCAGTTCCCATTTTTGCAAGAATTTCTTCAAGCGTCATACGACCACTACCAAATGATTCTCCGTTTAAGAAGACAGTTGGAACAGCCATCACGTTCTTGCTTTCAACTTCATCCTTAAAGGTTGCTCCATCGATCATTGTATGAGTGATATTAGCATTTAAGTTACTCATAATGTTTAGAGCCTGTACAACATCAGGGCAATTGTGACAGCTTAAGCTAATGTATGATTCAAAATGAAATTCGCCTTTTATGTTTTTGATTTGATCAATAATACTTTGATCAACCTTTGGTGCTCTTCCGCTAACTTGTAGAAGGGCTAATACTAAAGAGGTGAACTCATGTCCAAGTGGAATTCCAGCGAATGTAATACCTGTATCTTCGCCAATGCGGTTTACACTAAAGCTTGGTGTTCTTTCAAGGTTTGCATGTTCAGATGAGATTCTCGGAGACATTGAAGCTAGCTCTTCAACAAGAGCTAGCATGTCTTTTGAAACATCATCAGAGCCTGCGCTGACCTTTAATACGATATCACCTTCCATCAATTGAAGGTATTGGTCTAGCTGTGCTTTAATATCTGCTTCAAGTATCATTATGTGTACTCCTTACAGCTTTCCAACTAGGTCAAGACTTGGTTTTAGTGTTTCTCCGCCTTCTTGCCATTTAGCTGGACAAACTTCACCTGGATTGTTACGTACGTATTGAGCCGCTTTAATTTTGTTTACAAGGTTGCTTGCGTCACGGCCAATACCGCCTGCGTTGATTTCAACCGTTTGAATGATACCGTCTGGATCGATAATGAATGTACCACGATCTGCTAATCCTTCCTCCTCGTTTAATACTTCGAAGTTACGAGAAATGGTTTGAGATGGATCCCCGATCATAGCATATGTAATTTTTCCAATTTTCTCTGAGCTATCGTGCCAACCTTTATGAGTAAAGTGAGTATCAGTTGAGACAGAGTAAACTTCTACGCCCAAATCTTTAAGTGTAGCGTATTCGTTTTGTAAATCTTCTAACTCAGTTGGGCATACGAATGTGAAGTCAGCTGGATAGAAGCAGAATACGCTCCATTGACCTTTAAGGCTTTCGTTTGTTACGTCGATGAATTCACCGTTTTTGTATGCTTTTGCTTGGAATGGTTTTACTTCAGAACCGATTAAAGACATGTAATCATTTCCTCCTAAAAGTTGTTTTCAATTATAAATACTATAGTAGCTATCTATAATTGTTATAATTATATACTAATTATTATATAGTTCTTTTTTCCAGTCAAGCCAAAGCCTGTTATAAATTCAGTTCTATAAAATAAAAATTGAAACATTTCACACCCTTTTTCCGTATGAATTAGAAAGGGCAAAGGGAGGAATTTGGAATGTTTTCTGAGTTAAATGCAAAGCTAGCAGAAGTTGAAGGGAAGGTACGAAAGAAGAGAAAATATCAAGTGCAGCTACAAGATTTCCAACGTGAGTTAAAAGGAATTAACGATAGAATTTCTCAATTAGAAGAAGAGTGGCATCTTGAAAAAGGAGACGTTGAAAAGCTTGAAGGCATCACCATAACTAACGTATTCGCAACCTTAACTGGAACGAAGGACGAAAGGCTTTCAAAAGAAAAAAGTGAGCTACTAGAAGCACGACATAAACTTGATGAAGCAAGGAAAACAAAAAAAGAAATTCAAGAGAGCATGGAGGAACTATACGAAAAACTAGATTCATATAGTCAGGTAGAGGAATATCACCTACAGCTTTTAAATGAAAAAGAACATCTTATTAAGACTGGTACATCGCCTGAAGCATTCAAATTGTTTGATCTTAGTGAGCAAGAGGGAAAACGGCAAGCGCTCAAAACGGAAATGAAAGAGGCCATTCAAGAGGGAGAACAGGTGATTGCAACTCTTCATCAAGCTAAAGCTTCGTTAGAAAAAGCAAATAATTGGGGAACCTGGGACATGCTTGGTGGTGGGATGGTATCTGGAATCGTAAAGCATCAGCATCTTGATGAGGCAGAAACGTATTTACATCAAGCCCAAAGAGAAATGAGACAATTTCAAAAGGAGCTCTTAGATCTCAGACAAGAGGTAAAGCTTGAGATCGATATTTCAAGTATGCTTCGGTTTGCTGACTTCTTTTTCGATGGATTTATTGCTGACTATATGGTTCAGGGTAAAATACAACAATCCTTAGATCAGGTAAGAAGCGAATCACGTAAAGCACAGGATATTGTGATGTCGTTAAAAGAACAGGTTAGACAAACTGAGCAAGATCTTGCACGAATCTCAAAAGCAAAACGAGATTTGGTCGAAGGATTGTAGAACTTGTAATGGGCGGGTGCCTTACACCTTACTTCATCCAAGATGATCTGTGATATTTTTTCCTCAAATAAACATATACCCAATAGGCAAGAAGTATGCTCTAATAAAAACAGAGTATTCTTTTGATCATAGAAACACAAGAAGTGGGGAAAACGAGCTTGAAAAAGTTTAAAAAGTTTTATTTAGAAATCACGAGTGTGTGTAATTTAGCATGTCATTTTTGTCCTCCAACTGAGAGACAAAAGCAGTTTTTGTCCGTAGAGGACTTTACGAAAAGATTAGATGATATAAAGCCTCATACCGATTATATTTATTTGCATGTAAAGGGAGAGCCTCTACTGCATCCTAAAGTCGATCTGTTTCTAGATATAGCACATGAAAAAGGATTTAAAGTGAATATCACGACAAATGGTACATTGTTAGAAAAAAAGAAAGATAGAATTATCAATAAGCCTGCGTTAAGGCAAATGAATATATCGCTTCATAGCTTCGACGGGCATCCAGGTTCCCGAGACAAAGAAGCCTATGTCATGAGCGTTGTATCTTTTATTAAAGAAGCAACTAAAGACTCGGAACTAATCATATCATTACGCTTGTGGAATCTTACCCAAGATAATACTACGAATCTTGAGAGGCAACGCAATCGAGAGTTACTCAGTATAATCGAAAGAGAATTTCAACTAGATTATAAGATTGAAGAGAAGGTCACACCGGGAAGTGGCCTGAAATTATCTGACCGCATTTATATTAACCAAGACTATGAGTTTAAGTGGCCGGCCTTACATGAAGAAGAGGATGATGGTAAAGGCTTTTGCTATGGATTACGGAATCAGGCGGGAATTTTAGCAAATGGTACGGTAATTCCATGCTGTTTAGATGGTGAAGGTATTATCAATTTAGGAAATATTAATACAAATCGTTTTTCAGATATTATTGAAGGAGAGCGCGCGACAAAGATTGTGGATGGATTTTCACAAAGAGTAGCGGTAGAAGAGCTTTGCCGTAAATGTGGGTATCGCCAACGATTTGGAAAATAATTCAACATGGAAAATCATCTAACGAGTGTGTTAGGCGGTTTTTTTAATTTCATAGAAATCGATAAAATGTATTGATTGTGTATAAGCGCTTCGAAAAATTCAGCTTCAGCATCTGATGTCACGTTTTTAGATTGCCTCAAGTTCAGTAGTAAGGGAAAGTAGTAGTCAAAATTGTCTTAAGCTTGTTGTAGACAGATATTTTTTGCGTTCCTCATGCATGATAACCTAGGATCTAGATCATCTGAATTATGGTATACCTGTTCTTTCGCCCATTTTATGCTACTCTTTCGGGTAGGTGTGCATTCTCTCCTCGAATGCCAGGCCAATCCCAAAAAAACGACAAAAGTCCCGTTTGTGATCTTCTATTGTGGGTAATAGTTTAAGAACTGTTTGATTTTACATACCCATAAACTTTGAGGAGGAACTAGATATGCCAGATAATAACAAGCATGAAACTAACCAGAAAAAACAGCAGCTTGAAGAATATACAGTAGAAGATCAAGGGAAAAAGCTTACGACTAATCAAGGGTTAAAGGTAGCTGAGGATGAGTTTTCACTCAAAGCAGGTGAGCGAGGTCCTACTCTATTAGAGGATTTTCATTTTCGTGAAAAGATGACGCATTTTGATCATGAACGAATTCCTGAGCGTATTGTTCATGCCCGTGGTTTTGCCGCACATGGAGAATTCCAAGTATATGAATCAATGAAAGAATATACGAAAGCTGGTTTTTTACAGGATCCATCTAAAAAAACACCAGTATTTGTTCGATTTTCAACTGTAGCCGGGTCAAAGGGATCTGGTGAACTAGCAAGGGATGCCCGCGGGTTCGCTACAAAATTTTATACAGAAGAAGGAAACTATGATTTAGTAGGAAACAATATACCGGTCTTTTTTATACAGGATGCCATTAAATTTCCAGATTTAATTCATGCTGTAAAGCCTGAGCCACATAATGAAATTCCACAGGCAGCCTCTGCTCATGATACTTTTTGGGATTTTGTTGCCAATAACCAAGAATCAGCTCATATGGTCATGTGGACAATGTCAGATCGAGCTATTCCAAGAAGCTTCCGCATGATGGAGGGCTTTGGTGTTCATACGTTCCGTTTCGTTAATGAACAAGGAAATTCATACTTTGTAAAGTTCCATTGGAAGCCAGTGCTCGGAACGCATTCAGTAGTATGGGATGAAGCACAGAAGATTAATGGGAAAGACCCTGATTTCCATAGACGTGACTTATGGGAATGTATTGAAAATGGTGATTATCCTGAGTACGAGCTTGGCGTTCAGATTGTACCAGAAGAAGATGAGTTTAAATTTGACTTTGATTTATTAGATCCAACAAAGCTTTGGCCTGAGGAAGATATTCCGGTTAAGCTCATCGGTAAAATGACACTTAATCGTAATGTTGATAATGTGTTTGCAGAAACAGAGCAGGTTGCATTTCACCCAGGACATGTGGTGCCAGGCATTGACTTTACGAATGACCCGTTACTACAAGGAAGATTGTTCTCTTATACAGACACACAGCTAATTCGACTTGGTGGCCCGAATTTTCATGAATTGCCAATTAATCGCCCGGTATGCCCATTCTTTAATAACCAACGAGATGGCTATGGGCGCCATACCATTAATCGTGGTCAAGTAAGCTATCATAAGAATTCACTAGCGAATAATACGCCAGAGCCTGCAAGTGAAAAAGAAGGCGGGTATGTTCACTATCAAGAGAAAGTCGAAGGGCATAAGGTGAGAGCGCGAAGTGAAAGCTTTAAAGACCATTTCTCTCAAGCAACTCTGTTTTGGAATAGTATGAGTCAGCCTGAAAAGGAACATATTATTCAAGCATTTAGCTTTGAGCTTGGTAAAGTGCAAAGTCAATCTGTAAGAGAGCAGGTTGTAGAGATGTTTGCTCATGTAAGCCCAGAGCTCGCTTCAGGCTTTGCAAAAGAAATTGGGGTAACTCCGCCGGAAGTGAGAGGTAGCGGTGTAACGAAGTCTTCACCGGCCTTAAGCCAAGAAAACTCCACGAAAAGCCCGAAAACTCGTAAAGTTGCTGTTCTAGTAGATCAAGAATTTAGTAGTAAAGAGGTTAAGAGGGTACTAGACGTACTGTCTGAAGTAGGGATACAACCAGAGGTGGTTAGTAGCAGATTTGGTGTATTAAAGGGTGCAGACGGAACCGAATTGGAGGTTCAACACACATTTTTAACGGCTGATTCTGTTTTATTTGATGCAGTATACGCTGTTGGAGGCTCTAAGGAAAACAAATCGTTTATACAACAGGCAAAAGCCTTTATTCACGAGGCATATGCCCACTATAAACCTATTGGCTTATCAAAAGAAGGAAAAGCATATCTGAATTCAGAAGAAATGCTGAACGAGGCCGGTGTGGTAGTTGCCGACGATGATCAATCAGAGCAGTTTGTAGAGAAGTTAATTCAATCGATAACTACTCATCGTCATTGGGACCGAAATATAATGATGTAAGATAGAAGAGAGGAGCAATCCTCTCTTTAATTCTGCTTTCTTCTATAATACTTTGAGACTCGTTTACTGATACCATAAACGATTATATAATTTATCGCGTTAGCGAATGCCAGCCATTTCACCGACTGGAAACTCTACGATGTCCCCCACTTGTAGTTTTTTACTACATGTAACATTAATCATGGTTTAATCCATACAAATACTTCCTATAATTGGAGCTTTTTCTCCACCTCTTTGAACGGTTTCTTTAGAAGAAAACGCGCGGGGTAAACCATCTGCGTATCCAATTGGTAAGGTAGCCATTACTTGATCTTATTCACACGTATACGTACGTCCATAGCTAACTGTCGAGCTATAAATAAAAGTAGATTTTATGTGAAATTTTTATATTGTAGTATATAAGAAATTGTGTAAGTTACACAAAGGAATCGTTAACAATTTGTAATCCTTCACAAACAATAGGATTAACTATTATGTTAAAATAGCAACATACATAAATTGAAAGCGCTATCTTTTTAGGGGTGGGAGAATGGATATATTAGATTTGTTAGGAAAAATAAACGGTGTCCTATGGGGACCACCAAGTTTAATTCTATTATTCGGGACAGGTTTGTTTTTAACCATTGCTTTAAGAGGGCTACAATTTCGACGCCTTTTCTATGCATTTAAAATCGGATTTGGGAAAGAAGACAGTCAAGATGCAGCAGCTGAAGGGGATGTAAGTCACTTTAAAGCATTGATGACGGCACTTGCTGCAACGATCGGAAACGGAAATATTGCCGGGGTGGCTACAGCGATAACGTTAGGTGGACCTGGTGCTATCTTTTGGATGTGGATTGTTGGGTTATTAGGAATGGCAACGAAATATGGGGAGGCTCTACTTGCTGTTAAATACCGTGTGAAGAATGATAAGGGGGAATATTCAAGTGGGCCAATGTATTATATTGAAAAAGGGCTCGGAAAGAAATTCAAATTCCTAGCTATTGCTTTTGCTTTGTTTGGTGCTTTCGCAGCATTAGGTATTGGGAACAGTGTTCAATCTAATACCATTGCAGATGTTACGAGTAATAGCTTCGGAATGCCGAATTGGGTAACAGGTGTTGTGTTAATTGTTCTTGTAAGTGTCATTATCTTTGGAGGTATCCAGCGAATAAGTACTGTCGCTAGTTTCTTTGTTCCGATTATGGCGTTTCTTTATATGGGAGGAGCTCTTCTCATTCTAATACTGAATTACGACATGATTCTTCCAGCATTCGAATTAATCTTTCAATACGCATTTAATCCTGTATCTGCAGCTGGTGGATTTGTAGGCATAGTTGTATCGGAAGCGATTCGTAATGGGGTTTCACGTGGAATCTTTTCAAATGAAGCAGGTCTTGGTACAGCAGCATTAATCGCAGGAAATGCTCGCGCAGATCATCCTGTTAAACAAGCTCTTGTTGCAATGACAGGAACATTTATTGTCACAATTGTTGTTTGTACGATGACAGGTATCACATTATTAATTACAGGCTTTTGGGACCCATCAGGTGGTTTGATTTCAGGTGTAACTCATAATGCATCATTAGAAGGTGGGGCGTTAACAAGTGCAGCATTCGGTTCTGTACTTGGACTAGCTGGGGAATACATCGTTTCTCTTTCTGTTATTTTCTTTGGATTTTCAACCATTGTAGGATGGTATGTTTATGGGGAAAAATGCTTTGAATACATTGCAGGCTCTAGAGGAATTGCAGGATATCGTTTCGTGTATATTGCAGCTTGTGGTATTGGAACAGTTGCAAACCTAGCAACGGTTTGGGCTTTTGCTGATATGGCCAACGCCTTAATGATGATTCCAAACCTAATTGCTTTATTGTTATTGTGGAAAATTATTGTATCTGAAACAAACGATTATTTCACACATTTTTATCAGCAATCAAAGGTTAAAGATGAAGGAAATCAAAACAGGTATGTAAGTTAATAGAAATATTGAACGACTTCTACTTTGGAGGTCGTTTTTTATTTATCGTCTTACAAAAAACAATTGAAATTGATTCTCATTACCATTTATAATGGTTGATATAGGAAATAATTTGTTGGAGGGATTTGTATGTTCGTACAATTAAAAACGATGACAGTCACAGAGGGTAATGCTGATAAAATGGTAGAGCGTTTTTCAGGTGAGGGTATCATCGAAGAACAACCAGGATTTATTGATTTAAGTATTTTACATAAAAAACAGCGTAGAGGCGATGAAGAAATCCTCATCCTGATCCGTTGGGAATCAGAAGAAGCTTGGAAGGCTTGGGAAACAAGTGATGCTCATCTTGCAGGTCACAAGGCTAAACGCGGTCAAGAAGCTCCTTCCCATATCATCAGTGGTAAACAGGATGTCTATTATGTACTAGGTCAAAAGGAAAAACGTGAAGGATAAGTAAATATGAATTTCAATAAGAAATAGGTGTAAAGTCTTCTGTTATTGGAGGCTTTTTTTCTATGGGATAAATGCTATTTGTTAAGGTTATGTATATTTTTAAAAAAAGAGGGCAAGGATGAAGTGAGAAATTAGGGAGAGGTGTCTTAATGTACTTATTACTCGTTATCATTGTGTGGATTCTCTTTGCTTACAAATTTGTTGACTGGTCTCAAGTATCAAAACAATACCCAACCATTCTCTTCTTTATCGCAATAAACTTTGCCTATAATTATTTCTATTATAACCATACCCTATGGGCCTTCAGAGGCATAACAGCGGAGTGGTTAAACCACTCTATTATTAATACGGCATTTACGTTTTTTATATGTCCTATAGGCTTAATCATTTACTTACAACGGTTTCCTACTCAAAGAAAAAATCAACTAATTTATATTTCGGTTTGGGTGGCATTCTATACAATTATCGAGGCTTTATTCGCACATAAAGAAATGTATGTTTACGGACATGGATGGAACAGCTGGTTCAATATTATCCTCAACACCATCTTATTTACTATTTTATATGTTCATTACCGCAAACCACTCATAGCCATTATTGCAGCTGTCCCAATAGCCATCATCTTTTACTTATTTTTCCCATTCCCCTTGGACAGTCTAAAATAAAAAGGAGTGTTCACGTTTGGTTTTAATTCAGGAATTATTCTCAGTCCCAACCTTCTTATCTTTATTGTTTCTGACATATGGTGTAATGTGGCTCTATTTAATGCGGAAGCCTTTAAAAAAAGATGACGAAAAGTAGAAAAATAGGAAACTTGCTCGGTTCAATAGAGTAGGATTTTGTCGTTTTTTAGCTATGGGCAGGAAGGGCTTAAGTGAAAAACTCTCGAGAAAAAATGGGATTAATGTCGGAAAAAGTACAATTCTATAGAGACTATGTCGATTTTTCCCGGGAAATAAAGATAAAACAGTTACATACCAGGATGAGCAAGCTTTTTGAAGTGAATCTAAATTAGCATGTTAAAAATGCTTCTCCTCGTCAATTTAAGTGGGGTTACCGACAATAGCGACTTCACATGCAGATTCGTGATCAATACCATACAATAAGACGCAAAGGCCTAATTGAAAGGCATCCGTTTCTATTAAGCGTCTACTATTTTAATCTAACTGTCGAATACACATGTGGATTTTTATATGCACGTAGTTTTTGTGCGGTATCCTCCTCCGTTATATTCTTTCTGTACATTGATAAGCTTTAGCACATTAGGTAAGCATATCAATGTACAGAACTTACTTGAGTCAGATAAGATGACGATAGTAGGATGAAGGAGGAATACGATGAATCAGAAATATCAAGATTTATTAACACCATATACATTTAAAAACGGAATAGAGTTAAAAAATAGAATTGTGATGGCGCCTATGACTAACTTTTCTTCTAATCAGGATGGGACTGTTACAGAGGCAGAAGTAAGCTATTATGAGCGTCGTTCTAAAGGTGTAAGCATGGTTATTACAGCTTGTACATATGTGACGGCAAATGGAAAAGGGTTCCACGGTGAATTCGGAGCTGATAATGATGAAATGATTCCTAGCTTAACGAAGTTAGCACGTTCGATTAAAGCGCAAGGTGCAAAAGCGGTTCTACAAATTTTCCATGGTGGTAGAATGTGTCCTCCAGAGCTTGTTCCGAATGGAGAAATCGTTGGAGCAAGTGATGTTCCAGCAGAAAATGGCGGAGTGTCAACAGAACAACCTGATGTAAAACCAAGACCTTTAACAGAAACAGAGATTGAAGAAATCATTGAAGCGTTCGGTGAAACAACGAGACGTGCAATTGAAGCTGGCTTTGATGGAGTTGAAATTCATGGAGCAAATGGATACCTTATTCAACAGTTTTTCTCTCCACACTCCAACACGCGAAGTGATCGTTTTGGTGGAAGTCTTGACAAGAGAATGGCCTTCCCACTAGCCATTGTAGACAAAGTAACAAGTGTCGTGAAAGAATATGCTACATCTCCATTTCTAGTAGGCTACCGTTTCTCTCCTGAAGAACCAGAAACGCCAGGTATTACAATGGACGAAACATTAAAGCTAGTTGATGCATTAGCAGATAAAGAATTAGATTATCTACATGTTTCTTTATTTGAGTTTTACTCTAAACCAAGAAGAGGTGTAGAGGATCTAGAAAAATCACGTATTGCTTATTTACAGGAAACAATCGGTGACCGAATTCCTCTTATTGGAGTTGGCTCTATCTATACAGCAGATGACGCACATGAAGCTTTCGAATCAGGAGTTCCATTATTAGCACTCGGACGTGAACTCATCATCGATCCTGATTGGGTTCAAAAACTAGCTGACGGCAAAGAATCTGACATCGTTACAGAAATAAACAAGGAAAAGCAAGAAGAATTAGTGATTCCAGATCCATTATGGAATGTAATCATCCACACACCAGGCTGGTTCCCAGGGGTGTGAGTATATAATAGAAGAGAAGAAGGGGAATAACCTAGGAGTTGGGTTGTTTCCCTCTTTTTTGTGGGTGTATGAGGCAGGGAGGTGGAGTGCAGGATTGGATAATTTAGGGGAAAAAGGCGCATACCTAAGGAAACGTGTAAAATTGGTTATAGAGGTCGGACATGGGTTGGGGTGAACTTGAGATCTGGTGTGCTGAGGTGGTAGTGGTAGTCGAAGTGTGTGCAGTGGTAGTTGCAGTGTGTGCGAAATTTGTCGGAATAACCCGAATCGCGGATAGAGACCGGATAATCGCGGAAAGGACGTGCAGAATCGCGGATAGAGGTCCGATAATCGCGGATAAGGCGTGTCGAATCGCGGATAGGAGCCCAATAATCGCGGATAGAGCCTGATGAGATAGTCGATCACAACCCAAATTACCAAAAAAGTCTCAAGAAATCAGAGGTCCCCCCCAAAGTCTGAAGAAAAAACACCAATTCCCACCTGAAATGCTGAGAAAATACATCAAAAACAAGAATTGAACTCCAAAAATGAGGTTAGTGCTTAAGAACAGAGATCAACACTAAAACTCAGTAAGAGCTCTGAGAAAAATGGTCAAACTAAATGAGATCGTGTAGATGCGAAATTTGTCGGACTAACCCGAATCGCGGATAGAGACCGGATAATCACGGAAAGGACGTGCAGAATCGCGGATAGAGGTCCGATAATCGCGGATAAGGCGTGTCGAATCGCGGATAGGAGCCCAATAATCGCGGATAGAGCCTGATGAGAAGTCGATCACAAACCAAATTACCCAAAAAAGTCTCAAGAAATCAGAGATCCCCCAAAGTCTGAAGAAAAAACACCAATTTCCACCTGAAATGGTGAGAAAATACATCAAAAAACAACAATTGAACTCCAAAAATGAGATTAGTGCTCAAAAAAGCAGGTGTCAACATCACTGAGCCACAATTTGCGTGATATGAAATGATGATTCATCCCGCTCCCCCGGCATAAACCTACACCCACACCCCACGCCACCCTCCACTCCTAATCTTTCAGAATAAATAGAATTACCAAATCTGCTCGTATCCCATGTTATAGTAGAATAAGATTTTTATGTTCGTTCGAATGAAAATGAAGAGATGAGAGAAGGGGCAGATATGACAAGGGAAAATGTTCTTAGATGGTTCTTTTTTATTTTTGGATTAATTGTTTTAGCCTTTGGTATCTCGTTAACGATAGTGGGGAAAGAACTAGGGATTGGACCGTGGGATGTTTTTCATTATGGGCTTTTTATTCAAGTGGGATTATCGATTGGTTCTTGGTCCATCATAGTTGGATTTATTTTATTATTTGTTAGTTCTTTGTTTACGAGAACTATTCCTAAATTTGGTGCGTTTCTTAATATGCTGTTGCTTGGTTTGTTTATTGATTTTTTTAATTGGTTGCTTCCGAGTGTGGAAAGCTTTATGGGTATTATCCTGGTCTTTATATTGGGCGTTTTTTTCATTGGGATTGGGATCGGATTATATGTATCAGCTAATTTTGGTGCAGGTCCTAGAGATAGTATTATGTTAGTTATTGTTGAGAAGACGGGATGGAGTATAAAATGGGTAAGAAACGGGATTGAAATTACTGTTTTTCTCCTGGGCTGGTTATTAGGTGGTCCGGTTGGAATAGGAACAGTGTTGATTGCCTTTGGTTTAGGGCCTATATTAGGTTACTCGATTCCACAATGCCAACAGCTGTTAGAGTATGTGAAAAACAGAACGGCAGCTAAACATTATGTAGAAAAAACAAAACCCTCCGCTTAAGATAGCGAAGGGTTTTTTAGTGTTTCTGGCTATGGGCGTCGATCATCTGCCTTACTTCCAGTTTTTGTTTATTATTGTTTTAAACCTTTAGGTGTAACTTTGTCTTCTAATTTACGTAGTCCTGTATCAAAGGCAATGGCTAAGATAGCTGCTGGGATAGCACCTGCAAGTATGAGGTTTTTATCCATGACGTTTAATCCACGAGTGATTAAATCACCAAGTCCACCTGCACCGATGAATGTAGCAAGTGCCGCAACTCCAATTGTTAGTACGGTTGCTGTGCGGATTCCGGCCATAAGAATTGGAAGTGTTAATGGAAGCTCGACCATGAATAGAATTTGTCTTGAAGTCATCCCCATACCTTTTCCAGCATCTACTAATGAAGGATCGACTCCTAGAATACCAGTGTAGGTGTTACGTAGAATTGGAAGTAACGCGTATAGAGTAAGGGCGATAATGGCAGGTCCTTTTCCAATTCCGAATATCGGAAGCATGAAGCCTAGTAACGCTAAGCTTGGAACAGTTTGAATAATGGCTGTAATACCGATAATTGGTTCTGCGAGCTTTTTATAGCGTGTCAGAAGGATTCCAAGTGGTACAGCAATTAGAATAGCAATTACCATCGCAACACCAGCTAAGAGAATATGCTCCTGGAATGCTATGAGTATATCTTCTTTTCTATCGACAAATGTTTGAATAAGATCGTTCATTATTCATTCCCCCCGTCAGTTTGATTCCATTCTGCTAATCCGCGCATCATGCTAGAACGGGTAATAATTCCTACTAATTTATTCTTTTCAACAACTGGGATGGCTCCAATGTCGCTCCCATGAAAAATTTCAGCAACATCTGCTACAACTGCGTCAACCTCAAGCAATTTAGTAGGGGTTTCCATGATATCTGAAACAACCATATCTTCGTTTTTATAGTTTTCATTTAATTTTTTCAGGGTGACGTAGCCTAGTAATTCTTTGGTTTTATCTGTAATAAATAAGCTGTCAACTCGATTATCCTTCATGAGACGGAATGCTTCTGCTAGACCACGTTTAGGCGTCGTTGTCACAGCCTTCTGTTGCATTAAATCAGTTGCTGCTGGCATGGATGGGTTTCCTTGGCTAAGGCGTTCTTCCCCAATAAAGCCTTTAACGAAATCATTAGCAGGTCGTCTTAAAATTTTATCAGGTGTATCTAATTGAATAATTTCCCCGTCCTTCATAATGGCGATACGATTTGCTATTTTAATAGCCTCATCCATATCATGGGTAACAAACACAATGGTTTTTTGGATTTCCTCTTGGAGACTTACAATATCATCTTGGAGCTGTTCTCTACTGATTGGATCAAGTGCACTAAAAGGTTCATCCATTAAAATAATATTTGGTTCTGCAGCAAGTGCACGGATAACCCCTACCCTTTGCTGCTGTCCACCACTTAGTTCGGATGGAAAACGATGTTTAAAGGTTGAAGGATCTAACCCAACTAAATCTAGTAATTCATCAACGCGCTTACTGTATTTTGTTGGATCCCATTTATTTAATCGGGGAACTAGTGCGATATTTTGCTCTATCGTCATATGAGGAAAAAGGCCAATTTGTTGGATGACATAACCAATATTACGTCTAAGTTGGACAGGATTGATCTTAGAAATATCTTCGCCTTCGATAAAAATTTTACCGGATGTAGGCTCTGTTAAACGATTAATCATCCTCATTGTGGTTGTTTTTCCACAACCACTTGGTCCGATTAAAGTGACAAGCTCCCCTTTATTTATTTCTAAATTAATATTTTTTAAGGCTACAAAGCCATCGTCGTATTTTTTCGAGATGTTTTCGAATTTAATCATCTATTTCTCCTCACTTTAAAAAAGGTTTGAAAAGCTGTGCATTTAAATAGATACACAGCTTTTCATGTTCTCTTTGAATGTAATGCCGATCTTATTCGATCATTCCTTTAGATTGAAGGAATTCAATTGCTACATCTTTTGGTTGTTTTTTCTCTAGATTTACTTCTGCATTTAATTCTCTCATCTCGTCGTCCGAAAGAATGCCCGCTAGCTCATTTATTTTATCTGCTAGCTCAGGATTTGCGTCTAATACTTCTTGACGAATAATTGGAGCTGCATAGTATGGTGGGAAGAAATCCTTGTCATCTTCTAAAACAGTTAAATCATATTGAGAGATTCGAGCATCTGTTGAAAAGGCAGTAATGACATCAATTTCTCCATCTTTTGCTGCCGTATACTGTAGATCAGGATCAATGTTTTTCTTTTCACCAAACTCGTATCCATATGCATCAGCTAAGGCATCATATCCGTCACCACGTTCGAAGAATTCTGGGTCTGCTCCAAATGAAAGTTCAGGTGCCGCTTCAATTAAATCGGAGTATGTTTGTAATCCTAATTCATCAGCTAACTCTCCTCTTAAAGCAAGAGCGTAAGTGTTGTTAAATCCAAGTGGTTCTAACCAAGCGACATTAAATTCATCAGCGTAGCCTTCTTTAGTTTCGTTATAGATATCATCAGGGCTTTGACCTGGAGTATATTCATTTTTTAATACATTCAAATAGCCTGTACCCGTGTACTCAACATACATGTCAATATCGCCTTTTTTCATTGCTTCCTGTAGAACAAACACTCCACCAAGTGCTTCTTTAACTTCTACTTCCATGTCTGTGTTCGCTTTTAGATATTCTGCCATAAGATGTGATAAGATTACCTGCTCTGTATACTTCTTACCAGAGATGACAATTTTTCCTGATTCTGCTTCATCTCCACCACTGCTACATGCAACAAGACTTAGTATGAGAATACTACTAATAAATATGGTTACTAATTTTTTCATTTCGTTAATCCCCCTATAGTTTGTTAAAAATATTTGTAACTCGTCACAATGGATTTGTGACCAGCAAGCTCTTTCACCTGCTCGACCGTATATCCTTGTTCAACAAGTCTGCGACAGAAGGTATGACGTAGAATCTGGCTTGTTACTGAGAAAGATAGTTCAGTGTTATAGCCATCAATCACATACTGAATTGCTCGAGGCTGCATTTTGCCAGAGCGTTTTGTTACGAATAAATAGGGACTCTCATGATAAACCTGCTTATTAATCCTATTACGTATCTCAAGCCATTCAGTAAGTTTTCTACTTAAATTTCTTAATATTGGGACTTTTCTGTCTATGTTTTCGCCATGTTGAATAAAAAGATAATCGTTATGAACATGTTTAATTAAGAGCTGAGAGACTTCTTCAATTCGAAGTCCGGTAAAAAGCATGAGATAGACAATTGCTTCATTACGTGCTTTTTGAAAAGGATTTTTTTCGAGAGTTAGGATGTGAAGTAGTTCTGATTGTTCTGCTTGAGTAATCCAAGTGGGCTTTTGTTCACTAGTTTGATTTGAGAGTCTTATCTGTACTGGAAAGTGAAGGTCATAATGATATGTTTCTTTTACCCATTTTAGAAAAGAGCTTATAGTGGAAAGTGATTTGTTAATGGTGGCTGGCTTCATGTTTTTTTGTATGAGAAAATTTCTAAATTGGATAATATCAGTTTCGGTAAGGCTAGCCAGTTGCTTGTTATCGGATTCCATCCATCCTATAAAATGCCTTATTTCCTGAACATACATCTTCACTGTACTTTCTTCTCGATCCTTTTTTTGTAAATACTGAATAAACTGCTTAATTATCTCCTCCATCTCAACACCTACTAATTTTGTTGTTTCATCACTTTTTCAAAAATTCTATGATGAAAAAAGAATTCTACGAAGAATATTGTAACTTATGTACTAATCTTGTACAAAGTGCATATAACATGCTAAGGCATAGGAGAGATGTGTCAAGTAAGGTAACATGAGTTTAGCTAATTCATTCTTATATATCCTCTTGTATACTGTCGAATACTATGGGTAATGGGGTGAATACGATGATTTGTCTATACAAGTCGGGAGGAAAAAGGACTATATTCATCTTCCATAAGAAAAAAACGTGTTATAAATCATTACACTTATTGTTCGTTTAATAGGTATAAGAGCTCATCATAGAAATGGACGTCGTTCAATTAGTAATCAATACTCACATGTTCATTTGGACCATGCATTTGATTTAATTGCTTAATAGTAAGTAGGAATAGTAAAAAAGATAGGTGTGTTTTAATCAATTTTCATAATGCTTTGCATTGAGTCCAACAACTATTACAAATGGGGAGATAGATCGATCATGATATGAATTTGTCATGATTTCATTTGTCTCTGCTGTGTGTATAATTATCTTAATTAGTAAGTTAAAACGAGGTGGTCATATGAATAACACACTATTTAATGCTGTATTCTTAATTGGTTTAACTTCAATCGTTGTATTTGTCATTTTACTCCTGGTCTTATTGATTTTGACTATAAAGGATCGGGTTACAAGCAAGAAAACCGTCAAACGGTGGGTAATTGTTTCAACAACAGTTTTTGGTAGTATGGCTTTAGCTTTCATTTTAAATTGGATGTATAATCCTACCTTCTTGCCAAAGGGATATTTATCTCAAGAACTTGAATCTCCTGGTGGGCAATACAGCGCAAGAGTCTATAACTATACCGGTTTCATAGATTACAAAAATGTTAGAGTTGAAGTTTTGAATAATGAAACCCTAAAAAAAAGAACTGTTTTTATAGTTTTGTAGATGGTCCATTACAGATTAGTTGGAAGGGACAGAAAACTATCGAAATACAGGAAAAAACCTTACATGTAGAAAAAGATAACTTTGATTTTCGATATGATGAATAAATCAAGGGTTAAATTCGCTAGATGCAAGTGCTTATGCGCCAAGCTCGCCACCAGCTTTCTCATCAAACCAAACTGTAAAATAAATATCTCGAGGGGGGAATCTTCTGCAAGGAATGTTAAACCACTTCAAGAAGTGATTTATTATGGCTATTAACCTGAGGTGAATGACGTGCAATAAAATTTGTAGGTAACAGCAATTTGAATATGAAGAAAGGAACCCTTTCTTCGGATTCCTTTCTTAACCTTTATTGATCTAACGTAAATTTACTGATTTCTTGTTCTAGTTCCTTTGAAATCTCTTGAAGCTCTTGAGCGAAGCGAGTGAATTCCTCCATAGTTGCAGAGATTTCCTCAGATGCAGCAGAGACCTGTTGTGTGGAAGCGGCTGTTGATTCGGAGATTTGTAACATTTGGTCCATTTCCGAAAGCATTACTTCTTTACTTTGGTGTCCAGTAGTTACATCGTCCTTCACTTTTTCCGACTTTAAAGTAACTTCTTGTAAGGAAGTTAAAATCTGATCAAATATTTCCTTTGTTGCAGAAACAGCTGTATCTTGTTCCATGACAACATGCTTTGTCCCGTCAACTGCATCTACTGCTTTTTTAACGACTTGTTGTATCGTTTGGATGATTTCTTTAATATGCTCTGCTGCATTTCTTGACTCGTCTGCAAGAGTACGTACTTCATTTGCAACAACGGCAAACCCTTTACCGTGCTCTCCTGCTCTGGCAGCTTCTATACTTGCATTTAACGATAATAAATTGGTTTGATCCGTTATTTGTGAAATGGTTTGAATGAATCCGTTAATCTCGGACATATGAGAAGCTACTTCTTTAATGACGGAAGCTACTTCTTTTGACGCGTTTTTCGTTTCATATGATTTTTCAGTTAGTAATGAGATCTGCTTCAATCCTTTGTTGCCTAGCTCTGTTGTTTGTAGAGTAAGGTCGTTCATTTGAACAGATGCATTCGTTATGGAATCTAAATTTTTTGATAGCTCATTCATTTCGGTTGAGCCCGCTTTTGCATTTTCAGCTTGTGATGATGTTCCTTCTGCTATTTCTCCTATAGCTGCAGCAACCTGTCCCACTGACGTTGCTGTTTCCTCTGTCATTGATGTGAGAGAAGTAGATGTTCTCAATACCGTGCGTGAAGAGGACTCTACGGTCTTTAATGCTGATTGAATACTTTCCATCATTTCATTGTAGTGCGTTTCTAGCTCACGGAATTCATCTTTTGCTTTTAACTCGACTCTCGTCGTTAAATTGCCTGAAGCTGCCGTTTTAAAGGATCGAATGATGGTGAAAATGTTTTTGGATGTTCGATTACTTATAAATAATGCAATGACGGTAGAGATGATTATAAACAGACCAAACAATAGGAAGATCGCTTTTTCCATAGTCGCTGTTCTTGATGAAAACTCATCTTCTTCTAAAGTCGATAGAATACGCCAGTTTGTCAGCTCATTCGTTGTAAAAACGGAGGTTTTCGAAGCACCATTGTAAACATAGTCACCCATTCCCTCTTTGCTTTCTTGCATTTTTGCCCAAATCGGTAAGGTTGTCACAATATCTGTTCCAACAAGCTCTGCGTTTGGATGTGTGATAAGGTTTCCGTTAGTGTCGATCAACACAACATATCCATGGTTTCCTATTACAATCTCATTAATCCCTTGCGCTAACTCTTCAACATCTAAATCAATAGCTATAACACCAATTACATTATTACTTTTCACGACGGCTTTTGAAATGGTGATAACAAACTTAGTTGAGAAAGAACTTCTCTTCGGATCGCTAACAATCATTTGTTTTGGATTGCTAACGGCTTTTGTATACCATTCTTGTTCTGTTGGTTTATAATCGCTCGAAACGGTAGATTTAGGTGCAATTAATAAATCATTTTGTGAAGAACCAAAATAGAGGTTTGTATAATCTGCTCTTGATTGAGAGGTTCCTTCTAAAAGAAAATAGCCGTACGTAGCATTTTCAGGATCACTATAAAACTCTGTGAAATTAATATTATTTGAAAGGAGATGTAATTGACTGGTCACTCCGTTAACCATCTGATCTACAATAGAGCTGACTTGCTTTGTTACCTGAAGTGATGAAGCATTCACTTCTTTCCTAATCATATCCTGCGCATAATTCACAGAGAAATATCCCAATAGGAATAGAGGGACTATAGCTAAGAAAAGCATGTTCGCAATTAGCTTCGTTTTTATGCTGTTTAATCTGAATGGAGGTTTTTTTCGACCCTTCTTTGTTTTCAATGTTACGTTTCCTCTCCTTCTATTTAAATCAATGTAAGTACCATCGTTTTATCGACTTAATTATAAAAAGATTGAGTGGAAATAAATTCATGTCGTATGAGTAGATAGTGAGGCGGTTTTATGAAAATGGGAGAAAAGGCTGTCACGATTATCAAGTCCGCCCCTTTTGGCAAGGGTTTGAAACTCCAAGGAAAGGAAATGGGGATCTAAAAAAGGTTCAGATGGTAACCATTCCGAACCCTTATCTTCACTTTATTTAGTCGAGATCTATGTCGACTCCAATACTATCAACGCGTCCTACTTCGCGGATAAACGCTGCAACAGCTTGGTGATCTTCGTTTGTTGTGTAAGCATCGAGCGCTGCTTGGTCTGCAAAACGCACCATTAAGATTACTTGGTATTCTTTACTCTTTTCTGCTTTATTAAGTCCTGCGTGAATTTCTATAATTCCGGATAACTGATCTTTTAAAGCTGTAAAGCGAGTGATAACCTCTTGTAGCTGTTCAGCTGTTGTGGATTCTGAAAATTTCAGTAGTACAGTTCGTTGGATCATGTTTTTTCCTCACTTCTATATCGTTTTCTATACTTTATAGTTTTTTTAAAATGATATCAAGTGTAGAGTGAGAAACTTTAATAGAAGGAAAAACAAGTCATTTTCGTACGATTAGTCATAATGTTTTCCCATACAGCAACAGCTGCAAGTCTTTCGCTTTCTTCTACAACTGCACGTTCCTTCTTTTTCTAAGCAATGATTGCAATGGCATGTGTTTTTCTTATGATGGCAGTATTCACAATGATGTTTCTTTTCTGTACAACAGCATGTTCGTTTTCGGCATGAGCAGTCAATAATCTTATATGAACAACAATACTCTATTTTTGAATAACAGTGTAAGCACATATTAATCCCCCTTTCTAGCACTGTATGTAATAAATTGGTGGAGGTATGGGTTAGTGCTCTACACTTTAAAGAAATGTACATGTTTATGTCCTTTCTGGTTATCTTATAAGGAGATATATGAAGAAAGGGAGGTAACGGAATGTTATCTTTTCAACCAAAATGCTGGTCAGAGCACGGAGAATTAAAGGTCGTGATGCTTACTCCTCCTTCTAAGCTAGATGTTCCCGACTTAAAGACGGCTGAGAATGTCCAGTGGGGAAATCCTGTTAATCAAGAGATTGCTCATGAAAATCATGCAGAATTGAAAGTGGCGATTGAAGCCGAGGGTATAAAGGTTCTGGACTATACAGAGGAGCTTTCTGAACGTGATCGGCAATTGAGTGAGCAGCTCATTAATCGATTCTTTGTTCGTGATCTTGCCTGTGCTTTTGGTGAAATTCTTTTACCGGGAGAAGCTGGGATATCCATGAGAAGACCTGAATACGTTCAATCTCATGCTATTATGGAAAAATGGTTCTCAAATGAAGTCTTTAAGCTACGTGAAAATAATGATGTAAAAGCATTAGAGTATGGAGATGTCCTTATCTTAAATAAGGATGCTGTATTTATAAATGTAGGAATTAGATCAAGTATAGAGAGTGTGGAGAGAGTAAAGGATCAGCTATTCGAAGCGGGTTTTTCAGAAATAGGTATTATTGATTTACCAAGACGCTCTGATACACTTCACTTAGATATGAACTGTAATGTTGCCGGGAATGATTTACTTGTGGCAAAAAGCTATCTCCGTTATTTCCCAGTGAATGTGCTCACGAAGGATACATCAAGATTTGAAATGACAGAAAGGTTTCTCACGCGCCACGGATTTGAAGTCTATTGGCTAACGGAATACGATACAATACCTGATATTAATTTCTTTAATCTTAATCCGGAAACCATTCTTTTGAGTAAAAAAGCACATAAGCAAATGCTAAAGGAGCATCCAAAGTTAAAAAATAAGAAGTTCATTGAAGTAGAAGTAACAGAGCTGGAAAAGGGAGGCGGAGGAATCCGCTGTATGACGTTACCTTTACTTAGGGCGGATTAACAATGAAAAGAGGCTGGGACAAAACAAAGAGCCAGGCACCCTTCGATACAATCTATTGTGTGCACTAGATAAATTAGTGCGTACATATAGTCGTTACGATAAGGTGCCAGGCACTTCTGTCCCAGCCTCTAATCTCTTTACTTTCATAAGAAGTGACATTATGATTTCTGAGTAAAGTTAGGTAGCGTCTGTTGCATTCTCATAAACGGACATTTAGAAGGACTTGTTTCATTATCACTTAAAAAGTACTGCTTCCATTCGTGATTATCACTTTGACCGTACCATTTTAAGTCAGGATGTCCTGGCATTCCATCATATTCTACAAGGCGCTTTCGGATTGACTTCTTCATTTTCTGTCCAAACACAGTTGAATCATTGATTTCTTCAAAAACCCATCTAGGCTGAAAGGCGAGCAAAAAACACGGAAAATGACGACTTCTTCGCACTTCGTGAGCTGGTGTTGCACAAAAAGCAAAGTACGGCTCACCGTCGAAACAAAATTCCCACTTATGGTCTGTAGGGTCTGTTGGGATATCCTCTGGCCATTCTTTCTCATCAAATGCTGTTACTTGATTTAGTACCTTCCAAAATAACTCACGATAATCCTCTACATCAAATTGATCAAGTAAATCTTTAGGTGTCTCGAAAAAAGTAACAAGTGATGCGTATTTACCGGTTTCTCTAGAACATTTTCCATACTCTCTTAATGCAAGGGAAAGTTCTTTTGCTGAATCAACTTTACGTGGATCTCCGGCAAAGCTAAAGCGGAGATTATTTGTTAAAAACCCCTGGCGACCTGGTATACAAGGGTACGTATTATCCTTATCAGCGATGATTGTTGAAAAGGATTCATAAGCATCTTTTTTCCAGTCGGAAAGCGTTTGTAAATGTTCGTCGAACCATATCTTCTCAAAAAGTTCTCCCACAAAGAGTCCCTCCTTCTCTACACATTACACTATTAAAGGAAGGTCAAATGGGTGACTGTCTTGCTCAAAGTTCTTACTTAAGAAAAATAAATTTGTAAGCCTCATATCCAAAGTACAGGCCAAAGCCAATTAAACAAAGTCCTGCACAGACAGAGATGAATTGAAGAGCACGAGTACTCATGAATTTCTTAAAGGTACTTGCAATACCTGCCATCACAACATCCCAAATTAAAATCCCAATAAATATTCCACCACTATAGATGATTAGTTGTAGATCACTATACGTGTCACTCGTTTTTGCTAAAACAGAACCATAAATACCTAGCCAAAATAAAATGTTAAGTGGGTTTGATAACGCCATGAAAAAACCTGTCCGAAATGATTTACCGCGGGATTCATTCATCGTGATACCTGGTTGTAACGTGTTTTTTGCCGATTTAATACTTTCAAATCCAGTATACATAAGGATAAAGAATCCAAACAACCAGAGAAAGGATTTCATAAATGGGGTTGTCAAAAATTGAGCGACACCAAAATAAATGAGAAGCATGAATAAAACATCTGCGAACATTGCCCCAAGTCCTACAAGCCATGCATGAAAAAAGCCATTATGAATTCCTTTGTTTAATTGTGCAGCATTAATGGGACCGATCGGTGCTGAGAGTGAAATGCCAAGAAGCATATAACTAAAAAATGCGTTCATTATGTACCTCCAAAAAAATAGAATATAGACCTTGTACTAGTCTATTCATGAAAAAGACTTGTACGACTATTAATTAGTCGAGACAAAAAAATTTACATCCGTCACTTTTCGTATTAAGATATGAAATGTTAAATCATACTAACTTCATAGGAAAAGGAGAGATTAGGTTGGCTGAACCAACAATTTCTACTAACACTCCAGCAAACTGGAATCATAAATCAACTACAGTTGTTCAAGAGCTAGCACCGATGCAAAAGCCACAGGTTTTCTTTGGTTTACTAGCTGCGATCATTCTATTTAGCGTCATTGTGATGACAACTACGCTTACACAAGGTGTCTTATTTGTCATTGGGTTAGCGTTAGGAATAACGTTACTTTATGCTCGTTTTGGCTTTACTTCTGCCTTTAGAAGATTATTATCAGTGGGAAATGTGCAAGGACTTCAAGCTCATATGCTGATGCTTGCAATTGCCTCAACATTATTTGCAATCATTTTGAGTACAGGTTTTAGTTTCACTGGCATTGAACCAAAAGGCTATGTATCTCCCGTAGGAATGAGTGTATTAGTAGGTTCCTTCTTATTTGGAATTGGAATGCAACTAGGAAACGGCTGTGCATCGGGTACACTTTATTCGGTAGGTGGTGGTTCATCATCTATGATTATTACGTTACTTTCATTTATTGTAGGGTCTACTGTAGGTGCGTATCATTTCACATTTTGGATGGAAGAAACACCCGCACTTGCACCTATCTCTTTAGCAGAAACAACAGGCTTTGGTTACTTTGGCGCCTGGGCACTTCAAATGGTTGCTTTTGCAGCAATCTATTTTTTAACGGTTTGGATTGCTAAGAAGAAAAATCCGCCAATGATGAAGCCACTCCCAACAACAGTGGGGTGGAAACGATATTTCCGTGGAGCGTGGCCGCTTTTTGCAGCTGCTATTGTTTTGGCTTTATTAAATGCTCTCACTTTAACAGTGCGTGGTAACCCTTGGGGAATTACATCCGCCTTTGCGTTATGGGGTGGAAAGGCATTGATGGCGGTTGGCATTGATGTGACAACATGGGGATATTTCTCTGGGGCAAATGCTGAAGCATTAACCAACACTGTTTTAGCGGATTCAACTAGTGTCATGAATTTCGGAATTATTATTGGAGCATTCTTATCTGCTGCAGTACAAGGGACATTCAAGCCGAAAAAAATCAAGCCAGGTGTCGCTGGAGCAGCTATTGTCGGTGGTCTGTTAATGGGTTATGGAGCACGCCTTGCTTTTGGCTGTAATATTGGAGCGTACTTCGGTGGAATTGCTTCATTCAGTCTTCACGGCTGGGTTTGGATGGTTATGGCGATGCTCGGAACTTTCTTAGCATTATTCATTCGTCCATTATTCGGTCTGAAAAATCCGAAGCCTACAGATAGTATTTGCTAAAAGGATCTACTATTTTAACAAGAATATTTGGAGAAAAGAGGTTGGGTCAAAACTCAATCATTTTCTTAAAAGACGAATGATTATCGTTTGACACATTGTTCCTTATTAATATGTTGTGGTGGAAGAACAAGTACGTTCCATTCCGCTGCATCCACATGCTTTCCGCGGGGGAAAATGAACTGCTTTTTCATAGGGAGGAAGCTTTAGCCTCATCGGCTACGCCTATGGGGTCTCACCCTTTCCTCTACCTCCCGCCGGAGTCAAGTGTCTTTTCGCTTTATTAAACTAGCGAGTAACAATACATGTAGGGACAAAGAATAAAACCCGAACGATATGGGAGATTTTTATTGGAAAATCACCTGATCGTTCGGGTTTCTCATTAACTAAAAACACTTATGTCCTAGCCTCTTTCTTTATATGTAGGACTTAGTTTGTCTCGATTTTTAAGAACCTACTAAATATTAAAAATCAAAACAAAGCCAGCAACCGTAACGCATATAAAGATAAACCAGTCGGTAGCATGAAAGTCTTTCTTATAATCAGCTTCTTTTATTTTTCTATCTTCTCTATTTCTGTGAGAAATCTTCAACGTTGAATCATCTCAGTTCAATCCAAAAATCTGCTTTAATATAGCTTCTATAAGTATAGCTTTCCACGCTATATCTCCTAACATCATAAACTTCTTGTAAATTAAGCGGTTTCCATGTATTCTTAAGTGAGAATGATAATCAATGTAATTGATCTAGGGAGCGTGAATGAATTGGATCAAAGAGATATATATGATGTGACGATTATAGGCGGAGGTCCTGCGGGGCTATATTCTGCCTTTTATAGTGGATTAAGAGAAATGAAAACGAAAATCATTGAATTTCAGCCTCAATTAGGTGGGAAGGTTCATGTGTATCCAGAGAAAATGATTTGGGACATTGGTGGGGTCACACCAATTTTAGGCGAAAAGCTAATTAAACAGATTGTTGAACAAGGGTTAACCTTTCATCCAACTGTTGTGCTAAATGAAAAGGTTGTTGGAATCGAGAAGCAGACAGACGGGCTGTTTGTTCTAGAGAGTGAAGCAGGAGTTAAACACTATTCTAAAACGGTCATCGTTGCAGTCGGTGGAGGCATACTAAATCCGCAAAAACTAGAATTAGAAGGTGCAGAAAAGTACGAAGTATCTAACCTACATTACACAGTCAAATCTCTATCACGCTTTAAAGATAAAACGGTTGTCATCTCAGGTGGTGGGAATTCAGCAATTGATTGGGCGAATGAATTAGAACCAATTGCAAAGCAAGTATATGTTATTTACCGAAAAGATCAACTAACGGCACATGAAGCGCAGGTTTCTCAGTTAGTAAATAGTTCGGCAATTGTTATCCTTAATACATCAATTTCAAAATTATTAGCGAATGAAAATCATGAGGAAATTGACTATGTGGAGCTAACCAATCATCGTACCGGTGAGGTAACAGACATGCTGGTTGATGAGGTGATTATTAGCCATGGCTATGAACGTGATTCGGCATTACTGACGAATAGTCAGTTAAATGTTCAGCTAATAGATAACTTCTATATCGCGGGAAATGCTATGAGCGAAACATCAGTTGAAGGCTTGTATGCCGCAGGTGATATTTTAATGCATGAAGGGAAGCTTCATCTTATTGCGGGTGCATTCCAAGATGCAGCAAATGCTGTAAATAAAGCAAAGCTCTATGTTCAACCAACAGCTAAAAAGGATGCTATGGTTTCTTCTCATAATGATATTTTTAAAAGTAGAAATAAAGAATTAATTAAAAAATTAATAAAGGTTTAATTGATATAGATAAAGGCTAGTTATCAAATAGATGACAGCCTTTTTTTAATTGCTTAGGAACCGATAACATGTATCAATTGTGTGTGGATAAGTGCTTCGACAACTAGCTTCAGCGCTAGTCCCTTTAGGTCATAAACTATTTAGAATTATAAGCAAAGTAGACCTTCTATTTCTAATTGTCTTATTGCCTGAGGCTAACTAAGGTGTCCCAAGTTTTTGTTCGTTGTGATGCTGGTTTATATGAATGGTGAATGAAACGAACTTATTTTTTAAATATATGAATGGTAAAAAAAGAGTCGTGAATAATATAGGAGATTCTTTCCTTAATGAAATTAGAAAAATGAACCATTTACATCTTGGCCTATTCTTGTTAAAATCTACAGGAGTTGTCTGACGACAGACTACTGTATTGGTAAGTAAGCGTTTTCTTTTATTTGTAGGTATCTTCTATGGTGACAATTAAAGAACTACTTAGAAGGTAGCTAAAACATACATTATGCAGCTAAGAGGTGAGCCATTCATGAACATTTTATGGGGTATTTTTGGAATTTTTATTGTCTTAGGTATTGGTTTTCTTTTGTCGGTAAAAAAGAAAGCGATTAATTACAGAACGATTTTTGGTGGACTAGCTATTCAGTTACTTTTCGCCTTTATCGTATTAAAATGGGAAGCTGGTAGAGCAGCTCTAGAAGCTTTATCAAGACTTGTTCAAGCGATTATTAACTACGCCAACGAAGGGATTGGGTTTGTCTTTGGTCCTGCGGCAGACGTAGAAAACTTTGGTTTTGTTTTTGCCTTTCAGGTTTTAACCATTATCATTTTCTTCTCGTCATTAATATCCGTTTTATATTACCTTGGTATTATGCAATGGTTTATTAAGATCATTGGTGGTGGATTATCGAAGATACTTGGGACAAGCAGGCCAGAATCAATGTCAGCTGCGGCAAACATTTTCGTAGGTCAAACAGAAGCACCACTTGTGATTCGTCCATATCTTGAAAAAATGACGAGATCAGAGTTATTTGCGGTAATGACCGGAGGACTTGCCTCTGTTGCTGGTTCTGTTCTTGTTGGATATGCCTTATTAGGTGTACCGCTAGAATATTTATTAGCAGCTAGCTTCATGGCAGCTCCAGCTGGATTGGTCATGGCGAAATTACTGATTCCAGAAACGGAAAAAGCGAAAGCTCAAGAGTTTGAAATGGCAAAAGATACAGAAACTGTGAACGTGATAGACGCAGCAGCAAGAGGAGCGTCAGATGGATTAAAGCTAGCTCTTAACGTTGGGGCGATGTTACTAGCATTTATCGCCCTTATTGCATTAGTAAATGGAATTCTAGGGTTTATTGGTAACTTTGTTGGATATAGCGGTTTATCATTAGAAGGAATTTTGGGGATAGTCTTCTCTCCATTAGCCTTTGCGATCGGTGTTCCATGGAGTGAGGCAGTAACAGCAGGAAGCTTTATTGGGCAAAAACTAGTCTTAAATGAGTTTGTAGCCTATTCTGCGTTTGCACCTGAAATTGCGAACCTATCGGATAAAACAGTTATTGTAGTCAGCTTTGCGTTATGTGGCTTTGCTAACCTTAGCTCAATGGCAATTCTTTTAGGCGGCCTAGGTGGATTAGCTCCTAGCCGTAGAGGAGATATTGCGAAGCTTGGAATTCGTGCAGTCGCAGCAGGAATGCTTGCTTCCTTGTTAAGTGCAAGTATCGCGGGCATGTTCCTATAATATAAACACAAATGTAAAATAAAAAAACCTACTCATTATGGATAAGGGGATATGGTTCTACTAACGAATTGTGTCTCTTTCATGTTCCTAGTAGGTAGATATAAAACGCTGTTGATTGTTGATATCAACAGCGTTTTTTTGTATAGGGCTGCTTTTTAATAACTAATTGTCGAATTCTGATTACTTATAAATGAAAAAAGCTCCCACAATTTGTGAGAGCCCTCCAATTAGTTTACACCCTTCATAAATCCTTGGATTTTAGGGGATAAAACGAATAGTAAAATACTTAAACCAATTGCGATTCCACCAATTGTCCCGAAATAAAGCATTTCCGTTTCAGGTCGATAGAATCTCACAATTTGAGCATTTAATGCTTGTGCAGCCGCATTGATAAAAACCATAGACTCATCGTTTGAGCTGAGAAGGCTGCCGGTGCTAGCTTTGTAGTTGCAGAAAGTCCAACAGGTGATAGGCATAGCTCACCAAGTACAACTATAAAATAACTTAATACAAGCCATAGCGGATTAACAAGAGTATCACTACCGCCAAGATAAGCTGGTAGTAAAATCACCATAAATGATAGCCCTGCAAATAATAATCCTAATGAGAATTTCTTAGGAACTGATGGTTGGCGATCTCCAAGCTTCACCCATAACCATGCAAAAACAGGAGCTAATAGGATGATGAACAACGGATTTAACGATTGAAACCATGTTGGAGAAATGGATAAACCTGCAAAGTTTAGTTGTGTACGTTCATCAGCGTAATTAGCTAATATTGTTGATCCTTGCTCTTGTATTGCCCAAAACATTACAGACGCAATAAAGAGTGGGATATAGGCAATAATGCGTGATCGTTCAACAGCTGTTGTTTTTGGACTACGATACATCACGATAAAATAAATAGTTGGAATTAAAAATCCAAAGATTCCTACTAATGCTATAAATGTATTGAATGTAAAGTAACCTGCAGGAATTGTAAGAGCTAGAAAAATAGCGATGATAAGAGCGCCTAATCCAAACCCCGTGAAAACTTTTTTCTTTTCTGCAGGAGATAATGGATTAGCTACAATTGTTCCAGCCAACCCTAAATTTTTCTTTTTAGTTAAGATAAACACAACAAGTCCAAAGAACATCCCTATTGCTGCAATACCGAACCCAAGATGGAAATCAATTTCTAGACCAACTGTTCCAACAATTAATGGAGAAATGAAGGCTCCAAGATTGATACCCATGTAAAAGATACTAAACCCAGCATCTCGTCGATTGTCCTTCTCGCTGTAGATTTCACCAACGACACTTGATACATTTGGCTTTAAAAGTCCAGTACCTAGAACAATAAGTACCATAGAAATAAAGAACATGGTAACGCTTCCAGGTATTGCTAATACAATGTGTCCAAGCATAATAAGTATTCCACCGTAGAAGATGGCTTTGGACGTTCCGAACATACGATCAGCTAACCAACCACCTATAATTCCGGACATATAAACAAGCGAACCATAAATCGACATGATCGCAAGAGCTGTTTGCTTATCAATGCCTAGTCCACCTTCAGTAACCTCATAATACATGTAGAAAACAAGAATAGCCCTCATGCCATAATAAGAAAATCTCTCCCAAAATTCAGTGAAGAATAAAGTGAAGAGTCCTTTTGGATGACCAAAAAAACCTTTTTGAGGGACACTTGCTACAACTTTATCTCTGTCAAAGTTTGACATCATACAACCTCCCTTATTCTATTAATATAATATTTTAATAGTCTGAATTTGTCAAAAAGTATTTTTAATAAGATTTAGAATCAAAAATAGTTATTTAAAAATAACTTATTTTCAGATAATTCTGTTGTGCTCATGGTTAATGCTGATTTTTCTTCATAATTGGTGGAAGACATGACAACTAGTATGAATTGCTTTTAGGTTATTCCTCCCACGATAAGCGAATACCTATAAAGAAAATAAATAACTACGTTTTAAAGACACAATAATTAAAAGCTATTCTCTAAACCTTTTTCTTCTGTTTTATATAGTGTTCGTTAGTAATTTATCAATATGTCTAGTTAAACTAGTAAATTTACATTTTCCCTACTATTTAGCAAAATGAATGAATTACATAAATTAGAATCTTTAGAGCCTCAAGGCTTTCAAGATATAAAAAAGGAGTACCTCCTCAAAATGTCGAAATAAGTAAGCACCACACAAACTTATGAAACTGGAGAAAGCTTCTCTATAGGGATGAGAAAATCACGTTTCCGAAAAGCAGTTGGGCACAATTGCTGCTATGATTTACTCCCTAGCTGTTAGAATGATTGAACGAATTGAATTTATTAAAGACCTAGTAAAGCTTAAAGAACGATATCGAATTCTATCCTGCGGGAGGCTCACCGTCTCACCCCGAAAAAGCGAGCAACTCGAGCGAATTCAATCAACCAGGCTCTTGATAAATAGTCAAAATGTAAAAGGTATCTCTGTATGAAATGGAATCAAATCCTTATTTATGTAGGAAATTAGGAATATCATATAGTGTGAATGATCAAGAAGAGGAGATTAGGATGAAAAAAGAGAAAATCGCCATCATTACCGGTGCTTCTAGTGGATTTGGTTTAGTTACATCACTTGAATTAGCGAAGAATGGGTATTTAGTGTATTCAACAATGAGAAATACAGGAAAAAGTGACAAACTCATGGCCTTAGCGAAACAACATGGTGTAAGTGATTCAATCAAGGTATGGGAATTAGATGTAACAAACCTTGAATCTATACAAGAATTTGAACGGAGTATTAAAAGTTTAGACGGAATCGAGATTTTAGTTAATAATGCGGGCTTCGCTGGAGCAGGATTTGTAGAAGAAATTCCATTAAGTGAGTATCGGAACCAGTTTGAGACAAACCTCTTTGGCGCTATATCGATTACGCAAGTCGTACTTCCTATTATGAGAAAACAAAGGCATGGAAAAATCATAAATGTTAGTAGTATTAGTGGAAAAGTAGGGTTCCCAGGATTATCTCCATATGTTTCATCTAAATTTGCTCTTGAGGGATGGAGTGAGGCATTACGATTAGAAATGGTCCCATTTGGTATTGATGTTGTATTAGTTGAGCCAGGATCTTTTCAAACGAATATCTGGTCTACAGGTAAAAAGATTTCAAAAAAGTCGCAGCTAACTCATTCACCGTATTATGAAACAATGAAAAGCTTAGAAAGCCATTTAGAAAAGCAAGCCACACATTACGATAATCCAATTCTAGTAGCCAATCTTATCTTAGCGATAGCTAATAAAAAGAATCCAACCTTACGTTATCCAATTGGAAAGGGTGTTAAGCTGATGATTTTGTTAAAAACAATTCTACCTTGGAGATGGTGGGAAAAAATCGTGTTATCTCAGTTGAAAAGCTAGATAGGTAGCGTTCATCAGTTCATTTTCACACCGTATATTCTAAAAAGATTGTGATTGACAGTCATGAGTGGAAAATAATACAATTTAGGAAGATGAAAAATAGGAGGGCTATAAAATGAAATTCAATAGGTATCTACACCATCAAATTTCATACCAACATGTGACCCTCTGCGAAATGATGTAGGTGTATTCTAGTTTTATTTCAGCTAAACGAGACGCAGGTCACTATTGACGTGCGTATTTATTTTGCTTTTTAAAGAAGGGGCATTATGCAAATCGCATAATGCCCTTTTCGTGTATCAGAGGGTAGCGTAGGATCAGATTGTTTGGTTTTTAGCTTACCTTTGCTCGTTACAATAAAAATTCGTTTGAAGGGAGTAGTTGCTAATGGATGAAACAAAAAGAGGGAGGCGCATTGATATAGATTGGATGAAAGGTGGCTAACGTACTTGATAAATAGCGTTAATCTAAAGGAGGATCTTTATGTTTTCGGTACTAGGAAAGCTCAGTTGGTTTTTTAAAGATTATTGGAAACGATATACAGTAGCGGTTTCATTGTTAATCTTTGTTAGTTTTTTAGATGTGATTCCCCCTAAACTCATTGGGCTGGCTATTGACGATATACAGTTTGGTCAGATGACAGCTGAGAGATTAAGGGAGTTGCTTGTGTTTTTTGGTGTGCTACTTGTTGTAAGCTATGCAATCACATATGTCTGGATGTATCAGTTGTTTGGAGGAGCTCATTTGATTGAAAGAACGATGCGTTATCGTTTCATGAAGCACTTACTTATGATGACTCCAAGCTTTTATGAGAAAAATAGAACAGGAGATTTAATGGCTCGTGCAACGAATGATTTAAAGGCAATCTCTCTCACTGCGGGATTTGGGGTTCTGACCTTGGTGGATTCGACTATTTTTATGATTATGATCATTTTTGTTATGGGCTTTACAATCAGTTGGCAGTTGACACTGGCCGCTTTATTACCTTTACCGTTACTTGCAATAGCGATTAGCTATTTTGGAAAGCTCATTCATAAGCGTTTTACGGTAGCACAAGATGCATTCGGAGATATGAATGATCGAGTGCTGGAATCTGTTTCGGGAGTAAGAGTGATTCGTGCGTATGTTCAAGAGAAGGCAGACGAACAACGCTTTCAGGATATGACAGAGGATGTATACGAAAAAAATATTTCTGTCGCGAAAGTCGATGCTTTGTTTGAGCCTACCACTAAAATTCTCGTTGGGATTAGTTATAGTATTGGACTTGGTTTTGGCGCCTATTTAGTCTTTAACCAGACCATTACATTAGGGGAACTTGTAAGCTTTAACGTATATTTAGGAATGCTCATATGGCCGATGTTTGCGGTGGGCGAATTAATCAATATCCTGCAAAGAGGTAATGCGTCACTAGATCGTGTTAACCAAACGCTTAGCTACAAACCTGATGTGAAGGATGTGCCGCACCCTGTTGACGTCTCGTCTCCTACATCGATTTATTTTTCGGGGGTATCCTTTCGTTATCCAACTTCAAGTATAGATAATTTGAAATCCATTCATTTGCAAATAAAAAAAGGTGAGACCATTGGGATAGTTGGAAAGACAGGTTCTGGTAAAACTACGCTGTTGAAGCAGCTACTTAGGGAGTATCCGCTTGGTAGTGGAGAGATTACGATTGCAAATCACGCTTTACAAGATATTAGTATAGATA
This sequence comes from Bacillus weihaiensis, assembly GCF_001889165.1. GTDB lineage: Bacteria > Bacillota > Bacilli > Bacillales > Bacillaceae > Metabacillus > Metabacillus weihaiensis. The sequence goes on from NZ_CP016020.1 coordinate 4,317,873, forward strand.
CTCTACACTCATGGATTGGTTATGTTCCTCAAGAACAGGTGCTTTTTTCACGAACTATTAGAGAAAATCTTCAGTTTGGAAAAGCAAATGTTACAGAAGAGGAAATTCATAAAGCACTCGTGTTGAGTGCATTCGATCAAGACATTCACATGTTGCCGAAAGGGTTAGAGACATTAGTAGGAGAAAAAGGGGTGGCTTTATCTGGAGGACAAAAGCAAAGGATCTCCATTGCGAGAGCACTTATTAAGGATCCTGAAATACTCCTTTTAGATGATGCGATGTCAGCGGTGGATGGGAAAACAGAAGCTAAAATTATTGAAAACATACGGAAGGTACGTGTAAATAAAACAACTCTAATTACTGCTCATCGTATTTCTGCAGTCCAGCATGCTGATATCATTATTGTCATGGATCAGGGACAAATTGTTGAAGCTGGTACACATGAAGAATTACTTCGAATAGGTAAATGGTACAAAACCCAGTTTGAACGTCAACAAACGGACTCGTATGAGGAGGTGGGCTAATTGCAGAAACATACAACTAATAAGCGTTTGGTTCAATATGCTTTATATGATAAGCGGACGATTTTCTTAGCGCTATTGATGCTAGTAATAGCGGTTGGAGCAGAGCTTACAGGTCCATTTATCGCTAAAAGAATGATTGATAATCACATGATGGGAATTGAAAATCCTTGGGTAGAAGTAGTAGAAGAAGATAATTCAACAGTATTCTATAACAATCACTATTATAAACGAAAAGCGAATGTTACAGATGATGACATAATTGGAGATGGTACCTTACAGCTCGTACAAGTGGGTCAATCCTTTTATATGACGAACCAGCATCTACTATTTGATGGAGAAAGAGTAATCTCTGGAGATACATTAACGATCACAAGAGGGGATGAACAAGCGAGTTATGAGGTTGTGAAGCTAAATAGAAACGAGCTTTTCTCCTTTTATAAGCCAGAAATCTCACCGATTATTGCCCTTTTAAGCTTATATGTTGGATTGCTTTTTATCGCTGCTTTTTTTCAATATGGAAAGTCACTTTTATTACAGAAGTCGGCGAATCGCATTATTCAAAAAATGCGTACAGATGTATTTCATCATATCCAACGCCTACCGATTCAATATTTTGATAATTTGCCAGCGGGTAAAGTCGTTGCCCGTGTTACGAATGATACAGAAGCTATAAGGGAGCTTTATGTAAAAGTGTTAGCTAGCTTTTTTACAAGTGGTATTTATATGACAGGGATCTTCATTGCATTATTCTTCCTAGATGTAAAGCTAGCCCTACTCACGCTAGTCCTTGTCCCTATTTTAGTCATTTGGACACTTGTTTATCGTAAGCTAGCATCTACCTATAATCATTTTATTCGTACAAAAGTTAGTGATATAAATGGAATGATTAACGAGTCTATTCAAGGGATCACAATCATTCAAGCGTTTAGAAGAAAAAAAGAAACATTAAATGAGTTCGAGAAATTAAATGAAGATCATTTTACGTATCAAAACAAGCTTTTAAGTCTAAATGCTCTAACCTCTCATAACCTTGTAGGGGTATTACGGAATGTAGCATTTGTGGCTTTAATCTGGTACTTTGGTGGTCAATCAATGACAGGAGCAACAATGGTATCAATCGGTCTTCTATATGCATTTGTTGATTATTTAAATCGGATATTCCAACCTGTTACAGATATCGTCAATCAGCTTGCTCAGCTAGAACAAGCACGTGTCTCATCTGAACGTGTCTTCCAGCTGCTAGACGAGCCGGGAGAACAAGTGACAATAGAGACTATTCCTAGATATGAGGGAAATGTTGCTTTTGAGGATGTATCCTTTTCCTATGATGGTGAGAATGATGTCTTAAGGAACATTAATTTTACTGCGAGGAAAGGAGAAACTGTTGCTTTAGTTGGTCATACTGGTTCAGGAAAAAGCTCAATAATCAACCTATTATTCCGCTATTATGATGTATCAAGAGGGAGAATTACGATCGATGGTCAAGATGTAAAAAATTCCTCTCGCCAACAGATTCGAAAGCACATGGGAATTGTGCTTCAGGACCCCTTCTTGTTTACAGGCACAATTGGCTCAAATGTGAGCTTAGATCATCCAGATATTTCAGAGCAGCAGGTGAAAAAAGCATTAAAGGATGTAGGTGCAGACCGATTTATTGAAAAGCTGCCTAAGCAATATGGTGAGCCTGTTCTTGAAAAAGGCAGTACATTTTCAGCAGGAGAACGTCAGCTCATTTCGTTTGCGCGCGCGCTTGCTTTTAATCCAGCCATTCTTATCTTAGATGAAGCGACAGCTAACATTGATACAGAAACCGAGACCGTCATTCAAGAGGCATTGAAGATTGTAAAGGAAGGAAGAACGACCTTCATTATTGCCCATAGACTTTCAACCATTCGAGATGCGGATCAAATCTTAGTATTGGACCACGGTGAAATTGTCGAAAGGGGAACTCATGAAGAGCTTCTTCAACAGGAAGGAAAATACTATCATATGCACCAATTGCAGGTAGGAAAAATACCCACAAAGGTAGGGTAACACTTTATGCATGTTTACCTTCATGGACAATAGGGAAACCTTTTGTAAAACAGGAGGTGCGTGTGATGAAGAGGCTTGTAAAAAGATTAATAAAGTGGGCACCTGTGATTTACCCGATTGTAAAGAAAATGATGAATAAAAGAAAACGCAGTAGTTATTAAGCTAGGCTCTTTTAAAAAATTTAGTCAACATTCACACGAAATACCCTAAGTAAGCAAGAAAGAAATGAGCTGACTCTCTATTCGGAGAGAAAAAGACGTGTTCCTAGTGAGAAACCTGACATTTGGATTTTTCAGGATACTAATATTCTATACACAAACAGACTCTCTTTACATAAGGGAGTCTGTTGTCTATTCTTTATGAACGCCCGTGAAAAGCGCATGATGCAATTTGATATGAAGAACCATGTTTACCAGGCCAAGATAGTTAATGATAAAACGGAGGAGCATTTACAGAATTCTGTTCATCCTTCAGTGTCACCGATAGTTCTAAACGTGCATTTAAGGTTGCAAAGAATATCTCGTTCTTATCTCGTATCTGTTGCTTAATCAGCTCTTGAAACAGCCAGACCTCATCAACCTGGAAATAGCGTAGGACATCTGTATAAACTTCTCCTTCCATTATGACGGGAAAAGAGATAGAGGATTCTGTATTCATTTGCATACTTTCGTTTGTAACGGTTTGTTTTTCAGGTTTTTTTAAGACACTCAGAGCTCCGTTAGCTTCTACAATAGCCATTTCTACATCCTCAACAGCGAAAACATCCTTCTCTCTGAGCATCTGAAGGATGTTATCAATTGAATAGCGGATGGACTTAATATTTTGCTTCAACAGCTTTCCATCTTGGACAACTAAGGTTGGCTCAAATGTGATGAGCCTGCCAATTTTTCGGTTAGATAGCTTCCAATTTGCTACAATTCGTTGAATTAAAGCAATGATAAGGATGGTAAAAGCGGTTGGTAAATGTTTTATTTCTGGATCGGCAATATCTGCCCCCACCACAGCACCTAATGTAAGGATAATGAGAAAGTCAAATATTGGTAATTCCCCTATAGCTCTCTTTCCCATGAAAATGGTCATGAATAATAGGAGAGGTAAGATAGTTATGATGCGTCCGAGAACAAGGACCATGTCCTTTAATGTTTCTTCCATTATGGTAACTCCTTTTTGGTTTGCTTTATTAAAGGCTTACCATTTTAGGAGAGTTCAATACTATCTAAAACGTTTGGAGTCTTATTTTAAAAAAAGTCTAGATCTATGTTCATGTAAAAAAAAGCTGATAGGCTCATCAGCTCATAAAGAATGTATTATGCTTGGTCAGGTTCAGGTACACGAGATAAAATAACTAATCCGATAATAAATAAGAGAACTAAACTGAATACACCACTACTAGAATTACCGGTTACTTGTGCCGTTATGGCTACTAGTAAGGGTCCCATAATGGAAGCGAATTTTCCGAAGATATTATAAAAACCAAAGAACTCGTTTGCGTTCTTCTTTGGAATTAATTTTGCGAAATAAGACCGACTAAGTGCTTGAATGCCTCCCTGTGAGGTTGCGACAAGCATTGCTAAAATCCAAAAATCTAAAGTGCTATCTAAGAAATAAGAATAAATACATACAATAATATAGATGAATATACCGACGTATAACATCTTTTTTCCAGTAAATCTTTCTGAAAGGCGACCATACAGGATGGCAAAAGGTGCTGCAACAACCTGGGTAGCAAATAGAACAATGAGAAGACTTGTTGAACTAATCCCTAGATCTGTACCGTAGGCGGTAGACATTGTAATAATGGTCCCAACACCATCAATATAGAAAAAGTAGGCAAGTAAAAACATAAATAGCGCTTTATGCTGCTTGATTTCCTTTAATGTCTTCCATAATCGTTTAAAGCTATTTACAACAGGACTTGGTTCGCGTTGAATGTAATAGGTTTGATGGACATTTCGAAATAAGGGAATGGTGAAAAGTCCCCACCAAACAGCTGTGATGATAAAGGCGATTTTGCTTGCTAAAGTTGTAGATACCGGAATGGTCCCACTTTGCGATAAGACAATAATAGCAATGCTAATGATAAAGGGAATTGTACTACCGATGTAGCCTAATCCAAATCCGCGGGAAGAGACCCGATTCATTCGTTCCTCTGTTGTCACATCAACTAAAAAAGCATCATAAAAGACATTTGCACCTGCAGAGCCTACAGCTGTGAGAGTATAGCAGATGAGAAGAAGTCCCCATTGCTCTGTAGGAATAAAAGCCAAAAGTGCGGTAGAGATCACACCGAGTGAGAAAAAGAATGTGAAAAAGCGCTTTTTGTAGCCCTGATAATCTGCGATCGTTCCTAAAATAGGTCCAAGCATGGCAAGAACAAAGGTTGCAATGGCAATTGTATACCCCAAGTATGCGGTCGAATTAGCGCCGCTAACTCCAGCTTCTGTAGCTGCCGCTTTATAATAAAGAGGGAAAACGGCTGTAGAAATAATAATGGAATAGGCAGAATTCGCCCAATCATAGAAAATCCAACTATTCTCTTCCTTTGAAAAACGCCTCATGTTCTCTGTTGCCTCCCTTTAATCCACTTATATCCTATTGTACTAGAAAGTGGACATGGGAAATGACTAATTGGAAAAATTTACAGTTCTTTAACATACCGTTCACAAAATTACTCATATCGTTAATTCCATCACTGTAGAAAGAGGAGAGAATCCTACTTTTTCATAAAGTCTTTTAGCAGGATTTCCTTCGTACACGTTTAATATGACCTTCTCATAGCCTTCTGTCTTTAACTGCTGTAGTGCTTTCCTCATTAATGTTTCACCTAACCCCATATGTCTGAAGCTAGGCATAACGAATAGAGAGGTGATACTTCCAGTTTTTACAAAGTTAATAGGGTTGTAATCTGGTCCTAGTAACACCCAGCCTGCGATTTCATTGTATTCTTTTGCAATAAGATAGTAGGAGCCGCTATTTAGCAAAGGAACGAACATATTAAGTCCGCTATTTATATCCGTTTTGGCATACCCCATTGTACTTTCACCCATTACATCAATGGTTAAATGGAGCAAAGTGTTTGTTTCCTCATACGTTGCTTTTTGGATAATCATGATGAACCCACCTTCAATAAAGAATTACCCATAGTGTATGTCAGACTTACCCAGGTTGAGACAATATGGCAGGGGCAAAAACCTACACAATTGTCGAACACATAATAAGGGGGTATTCCTACACGTGCAAACAGTGAGGGGATCTTGTTCAACGATTTTTTTTCTAGTAAAAAGGTAAGCTAGTCTATTTGTCATAACATGATCGACAAATGGTCGATTAGAAAAAAATATCGATCTATTATGTGTGATATGTAAGGTTTTTGAATGTTTTACCCCATTTTTGGAGTTTTTTTTCTTATTTACAATGTAATAATAATTAGACAAACAACGACAAAATACACCATATGTATACCATTCCTCGACCTTTTTTTAGTTTCCTCTACATAGCTTCAATCCTTATCCTGCTTGTGTTTAGAAATCCTATAATCGTATATTCCTATTGAGATTCTAGTCTTTTTTACCTGAAATGACCTAGTGGTAAATAATGGGTAATTATGTATATGAGAATTTTTAACTGTAGACAAAAAAGAATCATAGGAAAAAAAATTCCTTTTTATTTACATTTTAGTTTATAACTGTATTAAATTGGGTATTTGTGTTATTGGTATATGTAGGAAAAACTGTTAGGAATAAAGAAAACATGTTTTTCTGAAGAAGTAAGAGCATGGATAATTTGAGAGCTCGCTTTGAGGTCTGGAAATATCTAAGGAACGATTATTGATCCGGGTACTCATCTTTTACATAAATGAGGAACCAAAAAAAACCATTTGATAGGAGAGGAAAACATGTCTGGAATTATCCGCGTTACCCCTGCAGAGCTAGTTAGTATGTCCAATCGTTATTCAAGTGAGAGTAGTCAAGTAGGAGATCAAATTTCACGTTTAGACACAATGATTAGAGAGCTTGAGGGTATGTGGGAAGGTGAATCAAGCCGTGCATTCAGTGAACAATACCAAACGTTAAGACCTTCATTTGTTCAAATGCAGCAGCTTTTAGATGAGATTTCTACTCAATTAAACAGTACATCGAAAGCTCTTGAGGATGCTGACCAACAAATCGCAAGCCAAATTCGTGGCTAAACGTTAGATAAGAAAAGCAAGGGGGCGTCGATTCTTACTAAGCGGCGCTCCTTCCTTATGAGGTGAAAGCATATGTACATAGAAGTAACGATCGATTTAAAACATTATCATGGAGACACTTTTGACCTCCGCCTATCAAATTATCACTCTGTGAAAGAAATGGTTTCAATTGTTTGGCAAGCGAAAAACCTTTCAAGCTCACCAAGGGAAGGGTATTGGATTCGTGTGACAAACAAACAAAAAGTCGTACAAGGTAATGAAAGATTAATAGATGCAAGGATCTTTACGGGAGATCGAATTGAAATATTGTGAGGGAGTATAAGATGTCTACACAAATACAAAGTCATTTTTCATATTTACAGGAACAAATTGAAGCAGACGTCACACAGAAGGATCAAACCATAACGTTTTTGTTCCAAAAAGAAAAAATTAAGCTTGATCATCCACATGAAGTCTCCTTTCTTTCTGAGGTCAATCAAACGATCCAGAAAAAAATAGAGATGAAGGATGATGAATTATGTATTGAATACAAGCTGCCGCAAACTTACTCATATTTTCCTCGTCACGTTCAAAGATTAGATGAAAAAGAGCGCTATATTCTTGCTTATCATTTGGTTCAACTTGTTAAACAGCATTCACTCTCAAGGGTTCATCTTCTTGTATGTCCTGAAAACATAGTTTTTGATCAAGGATTACAACCTTATTTGCTACATTTTGGAGTGATGGAAAGTCTTCCACCATATGAAAAAAATTCAGACCAATTATTCCAAGAAGTAAAAGCAACAGTTGCTACTTTACTTGATCGTACATATACCTTTGAGCAATATGTTCGCTTTTTCCAAACATTAAAGCTCTCTTCCCTAACTAAAAGGATTCACGAAGCTAGTTCCCTACAAGATCTACTTATCATTATTGAAGAAAATATAGAAAGGCTAAAAAAAGATCAAGCAAATTATACTGTGGTGAAGAAACAATCTTGGAAGCTGACGCGTGGCATCATGTATGGTGTCATCATTTGCTTTATTCCAGCTCTTATTTATTCCTTGTATTCGTTCTTTTTTGTCCAACCAAAGCAAACGAGCTTTATTCAAGCGCAGGAGTTCTTCCTACAAGATCAATACAGTGATGTGGTGACAGAGCTTCAGCCATATGAAATTGATGATATGCCTATAGTTACACAGTATGAGCTAGCCCTTTCTTACATCATAAATGAATCATTAACAGAGGATCAGAAGGAAACCGTTCGAAATACGGTTACTCTTCAAACAGATCCACAATATTTTCATTATTGGATCTATATTGGACGCGGAGAAGCTGAGGAAGCATTAGATATTGCAAGGTTCTTAGAGGATCGCGACTTAGTTCAATTTGGACTATTAAAATACAAAGAGCAAGTGAAGTCAGATGATGAATTGGACAGGGAAGAACGTCAGCAGACTCTAGCTGAAATTGAAGATGAAATAAATGAATACGAAAGACAAAAGGAAGAAGTTCAAGCAGCAGAGGAAAAAGAGGTAAATGAAGGAACAGAAGGAACTGTTGAAGCAGATGAAGCGGATAATGGTCAATTAACCGAACCAGCCGAACAGGCTGAACCAGCATCAGCCCCGGAAGCCTCAGACGCTAGCGATAAAAAAGAAACAGAATCTAAAGAAAAATCAGGTGAATGATGGCATAGAACGTGGAGGTGGACCGATGAATATTCTTTGGATTTTTCATCAAGAAGCATATCAGAAATTAGAATGGAAACAAATACAAAAACAACAAGTTACAATTGGCTCGGAATTAGAACATACTGTTACCTTTCAAACCTATCCAAAAAAAGAAGAACCAATCACTATTCGTAAGGAGGAGGAGGGGTTTTCATTCCATGTGGGTTCCTCCCAAACTCGAAAGTTGGAGCCCCTCAAAGCATATAAGATCAACATTGAAAATGAGCAGTTCACCCTTTATTTAAGTCAACAAAAAGTAGAGAAGCAAATTTACTATATAGGACATCTGCCTGAACTGTCCTTCTCGACAAGGGAGGATGCACAATCCACTTTCTTTAAACAAGCAGATGAGGGGATGAAAGAACAAGGATCCTTCGATCTTTTACGACAGGGAAATGAATGGGTGCTAGAAGGATCTATGGATGAGACTGTGTTCGTAAATGGTCAGAGAGTACATGCAAAACAAAGGATTCATACCGGTGACGAAATTGTTTGGCCCTTTATGAGCATGACATTGATTGAGGATGATTTTATTCAAGTGGATAGCGTATCAACTGTTCACACCTCCCTACCTGTAACAAAACAGCCAGATTCTGAGATGAAAAAGAAGTATCCTCTTTATCGTAGGGCGCCCAGAATGGTGTATGACTTACCCGATGAAAAAGTACAGCTGTCATTTCCTGGCCAGGATACGGAGGGGTCCAATCGGAGTCTTTGGTTAATCATTATGCCGCCGCTTGTGATGCTTCTCGTCATGGGGTTAGTTGCCATTTTAGTTCCAAGAGGGATTTTTATTATTGTCTCATTAGTCATGTTTATGACGACCTTAGTGACATCAACTGTTCAGTATTTTAAAGACAGAGGAAATCAAAAGAAAGCTAAGGAGCGTCGAAAACGAATATATACAAATTATTTGCATACAAAAAGAGCCGAGCTACAACAAGTAGCAGACAAACAAAAGGATGTCCTTTTGTTTCATTTTCCTTCTTTTGAACGAATGAAGTACTTAACAAGCCAGCATTCAGACAGATTATGGGAGCGATCATTAGAGAGCCCGGATTTTCTCCAATTTCGACTTGGAACAGGAACGGTTCCAGCAAGCTACAAGATTAGTGCTACATCCTCTGATATGTCTAATCGAGAGATGGATGAATTGCTAGAGGAATCACAAAAGCTTGAAAACAGCTATCAATTCTTAGAAAACTTACCGATTACTGCAGACCTCTCTAAAGGTGCAGTTGGGCTAATTGGAAAGAATGCAGTGTTGAAAAATGAGCTCCATCAAATGATTGGACAGCTCGCATTTTTTCACAGCTACCATGATTTGCGTTTTGTCCTTTTATTTGATGAACTGGAGTATCTGGAATGGGAGTGGATGAAGTGGCTTCCGCATTTTCAGGTTCCAAATTCCTATGCGAAGGGATTTATTTATAACGAAAAAACACGGGATCAACTGCTCTATTCATTGTATGAAATGATTCGTGAACGAGATCTGGAAGAGGATAAAGAAAAGCTTCGCTTTGCTCCTCACTATGTGTTTGTTGTGACAAACCACCAGCTTATTTCAGATCACGTCATTCTAGAGTATTTAGAGGGCGAGCATCGTTATTTAGGAATATCTGTTATTTTTGCAGCGGAAGCGAAGGAAAGCTTAACAGAGAATATTCATACTCTTATCCGCTATATCAATGACGAGCAAGGAGATATTCTTATTCAGGATAAAAAGGCTGTAAAGATACCTTTTAGTTTAGATGCACATAAACGAGAAAATAACGAGGAGTTTGCGCGACTTTTAAAAACGCTAGATCATCAAATTGGAATGACAAACTCCATTCCAACTAGTGTGACTTTCCTGGAAATGATGAATGTTAAGCAAGTCGATCAGCTTCCTATTAAACAAAATTGGCTAACGCGTGAGTCGGCTAAATCGTTAGCTGTACCTATTGGTTTAAAGGGGAGAGAGGATAAAGTTGAGCTGAATTTACATGAGAAGGCACATGGACCTCATGGATTATTAGCGGGTACCACAGGTTCAGGGAAAAGTGAGCTTTTGCAAACGTACATCTTATCCCTAGCTGTTCATTTTCATCCACATGAAGTGGCCTTTTTGCTTATTGACTATAAAGGTGGAGGAATGGCACAACCTTTCAAGAAAATGCCTCATTTATTAGGAACGATCACAAATATTGAAGGAAGTAAGAATTTTAGCCTGCGTGCATTAGCATCGATTAAAAGCGAGCTGAAAAGGCGTCAGCGTTTATTTGACGAGTATCATGTTTCACATATTAATGACTATACGAAGCTATATAAGGATAAAAAAGCGAATCAGCCGTTACCACATTTGTTTTTAATATCAGATGAATTTGCGGAGCTAAAAACGGAGGAGCCTGATTTTATCCGTGAGCTTGTAAGTGCTGCCCGGATTGGACGTAGTTTAGGTGTCCATCTTATTCTTGCAACACAAAAGCCTGGTGGTGTTATTGATAACCAAATTTGGAGTAATGCACGCTTTCGTATTTCCTTAAAGGTGCAAAATGCAGAGGATAGCCGTGAAATCCTTAAAAATGGAGATGCGGCATCTATTACTCTGACAGGTAGAGGGTATTTACAGGTTGGAAATAACGAGGTATATGAGCTTTTCCAATCAGCTTGGAGTGGTGCCCCTTATCGTGAAGAGGAGACGTACGATTTAGAGGATGAAGTCGCCATTGTGACGGATCTTGGCTTAGTGCCATTATCAGAGGTTTCGACCCAAAAACAGCAACAAAAAGAAAAAATAACGGAAATCTCTTCTATTGTCCAAAGAATAGCAGAAACACAAAAAGAGATGAACGTTGAAAAGCTTCAAAGCCCGTGGCTTCCACCTCTTGAATCGAGATTGTATCTAATAAAAGAGGAGGAGCAAAAGGAAAGGTCGACGATTGTATTCGCAATGATTGACGAGCCTGAAAAGCAAAGTCAAACGAATTATCCATACCAGATCATTGAAGATGGGAACATTGGGGTGTTTGGTTCATCAGGCTATGGTAAAACAACAACTTTACTTACTTTACTTTTAGGGATAGCTAGAAGGTATTCGCCAGAAGAGATTCATTATTATTTGATGGACTTTGGAAATGGTGGATTATTGCCTCTTAAGCAGCTCCCACATACAGCAGATTATTTCTTAATCGATCAAGAACGTAAGATGGAGAAGTTCATGAATATCCTAAAAGAAGAGATTGCGAGAAGAAAGCAATTATTTCAAAAGCAAGAGGTAAGTTCGATCAAGATGTATAACGCATTAAGTGAAAAACAGCTACCTCTCCTCTATTTAGTTATTGATAATTTTGACATCGTGAAAGAAGAGATGCTAGACCTTGAACAACAGTTAAACCAGTTTGCAAGGGACGGCCAATCTCTCGGTATATACCTCATGCTCACAGCAACAAGAATTAATTCTGTACGTCAATCGTTAATGAATAATTTAAAAACGAAAATCGTCCATTATCTAATGGATCAAACAGAGGCTTATACGATGTTAGGAAGACTTGAATTTGCTCCGGAAGCAATTCCTGGCCGAGCCATTATAAAGCAGGAATCAGCCTACTTTTCACAGGTGTATCTACCTACTGAAGGGAACGATGACTTTGAGCAAATGGCGAATGTGAAGGCAGAGGTTCATGAGCTAAAAGATGTTTATGCACATGTGGATAAACCACAAGCCGTACCTATGTTACCAACAGAGCTGAATATCGTTTCTTTTGCTGCCTATTATGAAAAGAAAAAGGGATTACTTCCTATCGGGCTGGATGAAGAACAAGTCACACCTGTTTATGTGAATTTTCTTAAAGTAAAGCATTGTATCGTTCTCGGTCAGGCACAAAAAGGAAAAACGAACACACTAAAAGCATTTATCCATACGGCATTAGAGCAAGAAGTAGATCAACTCGGTGTGTTTGATTCCATCGATCGCGGTTTAGCTTCTTTCATAGGTGATAACCGCTTAGTTTATTTAGAAGGGAAAGAGCACATTGCTTCTTGGCTCGATAAGGTAGAAGAAATCATGACTGAGCGGGAAAGTATCTATCATCGTGAAATCAGTCTAGGAAACTCAGTACCTGTATTTACACCGGTGTTTCTAGTCATTGATGGATACACACGTTTTTTACAAAATCTTGATCATCTCCTTCAAGATCGCCTCGTCAAGTTTATGAAAGAGTATAGCCATCTTGGCTTTAATATGATTGTTTCAGGAAGTAACAATGAGCTAACGAAAGGATATGATCCTTTAACTCTTGAAATCAAACAAATTCGCCAGGCGGTTGTTCTTATGAAAAAATCGGAGCAAACGATCTTTACACTCACATATGATCGAAAAGAAAAAGAAATTCAACCAGGGTATGGATACTATGTTGAAAACGGTAAAGAACAAAGTATTCAAATTCCATTAGTGAATGTGGAAAGGAAGGCACATGTATGAACCAGCTAGTAACGATACTCAAACTTTTACTCGTTATTGCTCTTATTGTTGTTACCCCACTGGTTTTCTTTCAAACTATCGGAGATAATCCGTTTAAAGTTGAAAAAGCGAGTGCAGCACAAAGGATCGCCATTATTAACGAAGATATGGGAACTGAGGAGGAGGGCGAACAAATCCAATTTGGTCAGGATGTTGCAGCCATATTAAAGGAAAACTCTGCCTTTGAATACACAGTTGTCGGAAGAAGTGCAGGAGAAAACGGATTGAAAAATCAAAAGTACGATGCCGTCGTATATCTCCCGTCAAACTTTTCTGAAAATGTCATGACTTATAATGAAGAGAATCCAGTCAAAACAAATTTTGAGTATAAAGTACAAAGTCAGTTAAATAGCATTAATAAAGAAAAAGTGGTATTAGAGCTTGAAAAAGCAACGAAAAAAGTAAATCAAAAAATTTCAACGCTCTACTGGAATTATATCTCTGTTGATATGGAAACAATCCGACAGGAATTTGATGAAATTCTTCAAAAAGAAATTGCCTTTCAAGAGGCGATGAAGGCCTTCTATCAACCAAGCTCTAAAGATCTCGCTGGACAAATTGAAGAACAAAGAATGATGCTAGCAAGCTTGCAATCTTCTATTCAGAATACGAGCGAAAGAACACCGGATCAGAAATCCCTGCTTGAAGGGTATGAAAAAAGCTTAGCTAGCTTCGTAGAATTTGTTGAGCAATATAAGGAATATCAAGATAATCAACAAAAGGTACTAGCCGACATGCAAACAGAGGCCATTTTAACGGTGAATCAAGCGACTCAGGATCAACAGCCTATGTTTATGCAATCAAAGCAGCTGTTTGATGACGAAGGGAATACGTTCATTGAAAATATGAAAAAGCTTGATACTCAAATGTTTAACCAAACGCAAACCTTTGGGCAGCTACAAGAGCAAAGGTATAGCCTTGTGAGTAAACAATTAAGTGAATATGAAACCCATCAGAAAAAGGTGTTGGATTTTTACCAACAATTAAAGGATTCTACTGTATTAAACAACGTGGAAGCAAAGCTTGCTGAGTATAGTGAGTCATTAAGTGAAGCACCAGAAGAGCCAGAAGAAGAAGCTCCAAAAGAGGAGAAGGAAAAGAAAAACCAGACAAAAGCAACATTACTTGCAGCAGACACTGGTCAAGAAGGTTCTCCTGAAGAATCTCAAGAAGAGGAACAACCGGAGGATACGGATATACCTTCTGGAGATGACACCGAGGAAGAACAACCAAAAAATCCAGAAGAAGAGCCCTCAGAGCCACCAACGAATCCAGATACACCAGAGGATACAGGCTTTGTAAATTTAGAGGCCGAAAGAAACGAGCTTTCTGCGATTATTGAAGAGATTAATAAACTAAAGGAAACCCTATCAACCAATACAGACCAAAATTCAGAGGAATACCTTTCCGCTTTAGAAGGGTTAGGGAGTGTGCAAGATCGAATTGCAGTTGTAGCAGAATCATTACGTGATAAGGAAAGCGGTGGTACTAATCCGCTTCAAGAAAAACTAGAAGAATTACAAGAGCTACTTACTACAACGAGTGAAAAAGTAGCAGGTTTAGAGCTTGATAAGCAAAATCTAGAAGACCTGCGTGATACTCTTATTGAAGAAAAAAATGATTTAATCAAGGAAAAGAATCTACTAACCGAGGAAAAAGAAGCATTACAACAGCTCTATGATGACCTCTTTACTCAAGCTACTAAACTAGAGGAAGAGCTGAATCTATACAAGGATTATGAGGCAAATATAAAAGAAGAAATCGAGAGAAAAGAACAAAGTATCTTAGCGTCTAAAGCCTTATCTGAAACACGGAAAACAAGAGTGAACGAATTCTTTTCCAAGGAAATAAAGAGCAAAGATTTACTCGATATGATGTTCTATTATTCCTACCTAGACCGATACGAGGCCACGTTAATAAGCATGGCTTCAATTGATCAGGCAAAAATAGATACCTTAACAAATGAAGCTTTACAGCAGGAAGCGAATAAGATTGTTGAAATTAAGGATGATGAGGACGTTGTCTGGACAAAATTGAGTGAAGACTTACCGTCCACTAAGGATGCACTTAATACAATGGAGGATCAATTCACCCTGTTTATGGCTGAATATGAAACGAGTGTAAACGAAAACCAGGATATTTTAGTGAAGAGCCTTGAGGGGATTCAAGAGGATGCTCAAAATATTCTTACTCAAATTCAACAGCCTGAATTAAAGCTTTCTCAAGCACCACCGACTTCAAGTGTTGAAGGGCAGCAAATGGTTTCAGGATCTGAGCAAATAACGGAACAAATGGACTCTATGCATACGTGGCTGGAATCTGTTCAAGAAAGTCAGAGTGGAATCATCGATTATACAAATGAGCTCCAAGGGAGAATAAGCGATGTTCAAGCGGATGCGGATAAACTCAACTCCAAATGGGCGTCAAACGTTGCCTCAACAGAACTCATTCGTGACGATGTATTTAGTGTGTTAGGAAATACATTTGTTGATGGGCAGTCAAATGGATATGTGTATGACTTCTTAACAAATCCATTAAAGGTAAGTGGAGACATACCGGAAGAAACGAAGAGCACAACCGTTCAAAATATTCCGCCTGTTGTGGTGTTATTCATCGTATTAGTTTGTAGCCTTTTAGTTGGCTATACAAGCTATTATTTCCAACAACCACCAGCGTGGATTCAAGCAGTCCTATTCACCTTGTTAAATCTAATAGTAGGCTTTGTTATCAGCTTATTCGGTCTTGAGATTTATCCATTAAGAGAAGAAAGTGCAGTGGAATGGACAGTGTTTACGATCTTATTACTCACTGTGGGATCGGCTCTTGTAAGAGTCGCGCTTTCGGTCCATTTATTAGCGGGTGCATTTATTACAGTTGGCTTAGTGATATTCTATGTCACACCTTTACTTGCCTTAACAACACCAAACTTCAGCTTCCAAGATCCAATGTCGAAGGTGTATATGAGTATCCAATATGGAACAGAATCCTTATTTACACAGGCGATAGTTGTTCTTGGCTTACTATTAGTAGGGTTGGGTGCATTACAGTATTTTATTGGTAGATCAAAAATGCTACAGGTTGAGAAAGGTCAAGAAGCATATGAAGCGTAGGCATCTAGTGAAAGTTTTCTTGTGTCTGGTGATCCTGACACTTTATCACCTTGCCGAAACAACGCAGGTATATGGGGAAACGACAATAGATGAGCTTGAACCAAATGATTATCAAAAAAACAAAGGGAATAAAGAATATAAGCTAAATCAGCAACAAAGCAATCAACGATCTTCCATTCCAGAGGAACAAAAAACACTAACCTTTGAGGGGGAAAAGGTATCGAATGATGATCAGGTTCTACAGAGTCTTTTCTCAAGTGAAGTGAAAAATAGTAACACAATTAAAGCAAAAGCTGAAGGTTTAGGACTATTTTCTTCCGAAGAGAAGGTGGCACAAAGTAGTGTTGAAGACTCAGTCACATCTAAAGGATCACCTTTAACCCTGCTTATCATCGTGCTTGGTTCAATTTGTATGTTGTTACTAATTGTGATTTTAGTTGTTTGGGGAAAATCATTGAAGCAAGAGGTTCAAAAAAGATAGGTCGTGTGTTGATGGTTTAGGAGGGGATAATGGTAGATGTATTTCCTCCTTTTCTCTATTTTAATAAAGGCAGTTTTCTCTTAGCTTGTTGCTTTCCTAAAATATCCGAAGTGTAAAGATCTTGCCCCTAGGAACAAGATTTTTCTCTCTGTAAAGTAAGAGCAGCTTTTTTCTTACATACCTTGGTATTAGCTGGGAGTGCTGACGGTATTCTTTGAATGATTACTATACAGAAACAAAGACTAAGAAAAAGAGCCTACATAAATGAGGTGAGAATATGAGTTTGGCGGATTCCCTTTTTAGTATTCAAAAAACAATTTCGAATCGATCAAATCAAGTAGATGAAAAGATTGAAAGATTAACAAAAGCGAAAAATGATCTTCTAGATGAACAGCAGCTTTTTCTAAAAGAAATCAAAACGATTAAGGAACCTGATCTAGGCAATGAATGGCAAGGACAGCGAGCAACTGATTATGATGAGGAACGTGAGGACGCATATATTATCTTAAAGGACATCGGACAAAATGACTTTGAAGATTATCAGCAAAAGATTGAAAATAAGATCAATAGTTTAGAAATGGATCGAGCTCTTCTTAATGTGACGAGTGCCCTTGCATTTGAGGCTGGAAGACTAGTTGATCGTGGTGAGGATGCGGTGGAAGAGCTATCTGACCGAATTAGTGAATTAAGAAGGCGGTTATTCTAATGGTGACGATTAAACTAAATTATGGAACGGTAGTGAAGGAGCTTAATGAGGCAAAATCAGCCCTGCAATCCATTAATCTACGATCGCCAAGTTTAAAGGAGATGGGGAAAAACAAACTAGACTACACAAGCTATTTTCTTGAAAGAGAAGCACAAATCCACCAACTACTTTCGGAATATGTCTCCATAGTAGAGAAAAACATTGATGACACAAAGGTAAATGTACGATCATTAAAAGAACAAGATGAAGCTATTACGAGATGGTAAGGCGAATCATCACTTTACTTATCAAAAGAGAAGAATCCTTATTGTATTAGATACTAGTCAGAACAACTGGGGGCACAATTCATAGATGGATTGTTGTCCCCTTTTTCATCATCTAATAATGTGTAAGTAATGATAATGAATGGAGGAAAAGGATGAAATTTTTAATGAACTTTGGAGATACAAACTTTATTGGAGTAGCAAACGCTAGTGAATACAAAGCATTCGTAGGAGAAGATTGGGAATTAGATAGTCTCTTACGACATTTCGGAGACGAGATGAAGTGTGGACATATTTTGGTTTTTCAAATGACTGAAGAAGGCATTGAACATTCCTGGAGAGTAGAAGTTAAAATAGGTACGGCAGAAATAGCTGATCCATGCTTTAGGAAAGCAGTAGGGTACTTGGAAGTAACGGAGAACCAACTATATTTAGTGGATTATGATTGCCTTACAATGGCTGCTCAGTTTAAAAATCACAATGTACCTAATCGCAATTGCTCTATAAATAAAATCAAAATAGATAACGGTACATATAAGGTTGAAGTAGTTCAATATTATAACGTAGATAAAGATGAGTATATTGGGAGATCTGATACAGACGTTTTACTACATTTCATAAAGGGAGCAGCCAGCTTACCGATAGCAGATCGTGTATTTTGGTGTACAAATTAAGTGAATAGGCTGTTTTCACATAGATTGTTAGTTTCTATGCCTCTTACTATCTAGTTTGCTCACTTCAATAATTAAACAAATTAACAGACCTGAGAATACTCCGAAATAAGTAGAATAGACTAATGAACTATCCGGTGCGTTAACTGCACTCGCAATAAACAAACAACTTATAAAGCCCATCATTCCACCGGCAATAATCGCTACTACTATTCTAATAAGCATAAAAAAAATCCTCCCCAAGTTTATCAATATTTTTTGTTCTGTTAGTTTAAGCACTTTTCTTCACAGTTACAGTTTTGACATCTATTTTAACATAAAATTACAATTGTTGCGTTGACACAGCAATTGTCACAATGTTACAAGGTGCAATTTCGAATGATATTTCGAGTGTTTAGATCCAATAAACATGAATATATAAAGAAAAAACAACAGACTAAATCATATGCGATTTAGTCTGTTTATTAGTGTGCTATTTTAAATGGTTCTCCACTGAAATGGACCTACTTACATGATAAGGAAGGGCTTTTAGTGCCAAAAAGAGTTAATTAATAAGAGGAATAAGGATAAGCCAAAATGGAAAAGAAGGCAGAGAACACCTTCATTCCAATTTGCTTTATTTCCCCTAGAATTAATAAGGACCTGCGATGCTTTTAAAATTTAAAGCGGTTGACGATCTTCTGTAATTCTTCAGCTAAATGTGAGAGCGAGAAGGCTGCATCAGATATCTCTTCTAGAGAGCCTAATTGTTCTTGTGTAGCTATAGCGATAGCTTCAGAGCTAGAAGATGTTTCTTTCGTTCCTACTTCAAGAGTTGAAAGGGTATATTGAATACCTTCAACACCAGAAGTTAATTGTTGTGTTGCAGAAGCCACCTCTTGAATTTGGGAGGCTACTTGTCCGATTAGACTTAATATCTCACTAAATTGATGGTTCGTATCAGTCACTAAGTTCATACCTAAATGGACATTTTGCTGAACGTTTTTAATATTATTTTCCGTATCCTTCGAGTCAGTTTCAATTGTGGAAACTAATCGTTTAATATGACCGGCAGATTTGTTTGTTTCGTCAGCCAGCTTTCGAACTTCTTCTGCTACTACGGCAAAGCCTTTTCCATATTCTCCTGCCCGAGCAGCTTCAATGGCTGCGTTCAATGCAAGCAGATTTGTTTGTTCTGAAATAGTACTAATTAGAGAAGTGATATCACTAATCTCAGTTGTACTGTTTACTAATGATTCTAATCCAGTACCAGCTTCGTGAACAGATTGACTAATTAATGTCATTTGATTTGCCATCTTATTTAAAGTAGAGGCACCCATTTCTGCCTTATCTCTCATAAAAGAGGAATTCTCTGCAATATTGCTCGTATTAACCGTCACTTCGGATAGGTTGTCTAGTATCTCATTAATTGATTTTGAACTTTCTTCTGTCAGAGAACTTTGAGTTGTACTCGCTAAGGCAATGTCCTTCATTGAGTTAGATACATGATTAGATGTCATTTTAGATTGTTCAGCACTTGCCGATAATTCTTCGGAAGAAGCAGCGACTTGCTCCGATGAGTCGCTTATTTGTCTGACGATACTTCCTAGTGAATGAATAAAAGTATTAAATGATCTAGCGAGCTGACTAAATTCATCTTTCCCCTTAATTGTAATCGTTTGGGTCAGATCTGCTTCTCCTTGTGCAATATCTTCAAGTTGTCTATTTAAGCTTTTAAGAGACCCTAAGGTAGATCTTAGAAGGAGTGTGCTGAACAAAATGCTTACTATAATTGTAGTTGTTGTTACGATTAGGATGAACCATTTACTGATGGTTGCAGATTTTTTAATATCTGCTTTTAAGCTCTCAACATCCTTATCTAATTGATCAACTACTTCATTTACGGACGGATCCAGTACATCCTTTCTTAGTGTTCTCTCTTCACCAAAGTGCATGGATTTAGCCAGGTCGGGACTTGTGGAAAATTGAGATACCACTTCCTGATTCAAGCTCCAATATTCTGTGAAGTTTTTTTGGATGTCCTCGACATTCGATCTATATTTTTGGTTATGGATGAGGGACTTCAATTGCTCTAAAGTAGTGAAAATATCTTCTGCTTTTTCTTTCATTCCCTCAGTAAACTCTTTTTCCCCAGTGATGATAAAAGCTCTTTCATCATTTGATAATCCCGCTAACCTGTATTGGATATGTTTAATTTTATTTTGAACCTCCATTTTATCTGTTAAAAGCTCATCCTTTTTGACAGTAGAGGAGTTAATGAAAATAGATAAGCCTCCAATTAGCAATAATGAAAAAATTAAAATGGAGATAATACCTAAAAGTTTTGTTCTCATCTTCACGTGTGCATTTTCCTTTCATTGTTACATTTTTAAGAAAATAAAGGCTAATGAACCTTTCATATAAAAATTTTTTAAGGTCGATTTATATGTCTGTACTATATATCGACAAATTTAGACAAATTATAAGGGGACTTTTATTAGTTTAGAAAACTGTTGATACATGAGGTGGATAAATCTTACCTAAGAGGCATACAGCCTACCATTAATCTATTAAAGCTAAAGCGTGGGTGAAAAGGTCTTACGTGATATGCTACTAGAAAAAGGCATGTAAAAACGCACAGACATGATAACCTGTGCGTTACGTGATTTATTGATTTCTATTTGTTGCTAAAGTTGAATTGCTACTAGCGTAATCCTTAGTTAATGAAAGGCTAGCTGGGACAAGTATGCTTTGTTTTTGACAATCTCTTCTATTCAAACGTTCCTTTCACAATCGCTTCACCATTTTCAACCATTTGTTTTCCTCTAGCCCATACGGATTGTATCGTTAGCTGCTCGTCTAATAAAACGAGATCTGCGTCTTTTCCTATCTTGATTTCACCCTTTTGCTGAAGCTTGAGAATCCTAGCAGGGTTACTTGTTATTACTTTAAGTGCGGTTGATAGGTCGATGTTTTCCTGTTGAACAGCTTGTTTTACTTCTTGGAAGAGAGTACTAACGTTCCCGATTTTGAGACCAATCATTTCACCGTGCTGATCAAAGTCTGGTAGGCTTGCTTGACCGTCTGAAGTGAAGGTGATTTGTTCGATTGGGACACTGGCTTCAAGCATGCGTTTTAATCCCGTACTACATTTTACTTCGCCTTCTTCTAGAAATTTAGGAATCGTACTAGTCGTGAAATCAACCCAGCCACCTTGGAGAGCGTATTGAATGCCAGCTTCAAAGAGGTGTGGATTTCGATTAATATGTGTAGGATAAAACTGACGAATAGGGAGATCAGTTGATGAGACAACATCTAATAGTAAATCCAAGTGTTGAAGACTGTCACCAACGTGAATATTTACAATTCCTGCTTTACCTGATAACATTCCACCAATTCGTGCAGCTGAGGCAAGCTTTGCAATTTCTTCAACAGTTGGTTGAGAAGATCGGTGGTCACTTATGGCGATCTCGCCAACTCCGATAATCTTATCAATAAGTATTAGATCGTCTTCAATTTTACCTGTAAGTGTTTTAACTGGTACTTGGTAGGAGCCCGTATGGACGTAGCAGGTGATGCCTTCCTCCTCGAGCGCCCTTGCTTTTGCTAAGAGATTGGGCATTGTGCGCGTAGTGCCATCTGTACCTATAACGCCGACAAGTGTTGTTATACCTGCAGTTGTAGCCTGCGATAATTGTATTTCGGGGGTGCGCGTCTTGTAACTACCTTCGCCACCACCACCCGTGATATGAACATGTGAATCAATAAACCCAGGTACCACCTTTAAACCACTAGCATCAATGACCTTCATATTAACAAATGAAGATGGCAAAAGAGTAATTTCATCTTCAATAAAGCCGATTTTATCATGTGTGAGGAGAAGATCCTTCTTCCCTATATAATCCGGTGCATAAACCTCACCGTTTTTAATGAGAGTTAACATATTGAGATTCTCCTTTTAAGGTGCCAGTCCCCCAGTGCGTTAAAGCGCTGGGGGACTGGCACCACTATTAGCTTTGTTCGAATAGCTTGCAGATTTCGACGATCGTTTGGGTGCTTTTTTCCATGTTTTCAATTGAGATAAATTCAAATTTACCGTGGAAGTTTTCGCCACCCGTAAAGACATTCGGTGTTGGAAGTCCCATATAAGATAGCTGTGATCCGTCTGTACCGCCACGAATAGGTTCTACGATTGGCTCAATTCCAAGGTTCTCCATCGCTTGATGTGCGACATCCACGATGTATTTAACGGGTTCAATTTTATCTCTCATATTGTAATATTGATCATTTAGTTCCAATATGATGGCTTCTTCGCCGTAAACACCTTTAAATTCGGCAACGAGTTCAGTTAGTTTCGCCTTTCTCTCCTCGAATGCATCTTTATCGTGATCACGAATGATATAGTGGACTTTTGTTTCTTCTACGTCACCCTCTATTGAAATGAGATGGAAGAAACCTTCGTAGCCCTCTGTAAATTCAGGAGCCTCCATAGCAGGTAATTTACTTTGGAAAGCCATCGCAATTTTAGCGGAGTTCACCATTTTTGCTTTAGCTGTACCTGGGTGAACATTATTTCCTTTGAATGTAATTTTCGCGGCTGCTGCGTTAAAGCTTTCATATTGAAGCTCCCCTAAAGGACCACCATCAATTGTGTAAGCAAAGTTAGCGCCAAAAGCCTTTACATCAAATTTATGTGGACCACGGCCGATTTCTTCATCAGGTGTGAACGCAACACGGATCTTCCCATGCTTAATGTCAGGATTAGAGATCAGGTATTGCATGGCTGTCATAATTTCGGCAATGCCGGCCTTATTGTCTGCACCCAATAATGTCGTACCATCCGTTGTCATTAATGTGTGACCTTCGTAATTTTTTAGGCTTGGAATTGGGAAGGAGACATAATGACCTGTAAAGCTTCATTTAGGACAATGTCTTTCCCGTCATAATGTTGGACTAGCTGAGGACTGACATTTTTTCCTGTGAAATCCGTTGCCGTATCAACATGTGCTAAAAATCCAATTGTCGGGACTTCCTTATCTGTGTTTGAAGAAGCGTTGCCATCACATAGCCATTTTCATCAATTGTGACCTCCGACATTCCGATTTCCTTCAGTTCCTCTACAAGCATATTGGCTAATGTTAATTGACCAGGTGTTGATGGCACACCTCATTTTGTTCGTTTGATTGTGTATCAACCTTCACATAACGCGTTAATCTTGTTATTAAATCCTGTTTCATATGTATTCCCTTCCTTATAGTAGGATAGCTTTATCATATCATTTTCAATAAAAAAATGCCCTGTGAACTAATCACAAGGCTCTTCCTTTTTCTAAATGTCGTAATCCATTTAAATCTAGAATGCTAAATCCAACCTTTGAGAAAATAGGTAAGAAGATAAACGCGATTAACTCGGTTGTTGCTTGTGCTAATCCTAAACCAGATGGACCCAGTAGCCAAACGGTAGGATAGCTAATCCAAAACACCGTTAAGTACGCAGCGGTACGCGTATAATGACTAGATAACTGCTTTCCACCTCGGACCGCTATTTTCGTAGTGGATACCATATGATATAAAGAATAATAAACAAAGCGACAACTCCAAGGAGATACCAAATATACTTGATGTTTTCACTTGAAAAGTCGGCTATAAGTCCCGTTAAAATCATAAATACATCAGCAAACACTAGAGATATAATTAACGTTTTATTTTTCTTCTCAAAAAACATAGCAGTAAATGCTAGAGCAATAAGCAGCATAGGCGTTGTCACGACCCAATCAATGTATCTTGCAAAATAAATGGTTTTCTCTGGTTTTTCTAATAAACCTTGTCCTAAAGCGATGGATAAATAGGCAGCTCCAGACCAGAGTGGTATTAAGGTCGCTACTAAAATTCATATTTAGGCACACCTTCCGTTTTTTTACTAATCGTATAAAAATAAAAGCACCCGAAAGCATAACGAAAACGTAAAAATAGTGAAGAGTAACACTTAAATCATTCAAAAACCCACCTCTAACAATGTTTTATACGTTAAGCTATGTCCAATTAGAGCCTATGTTAATCACTGTGGTGGTTATTAGATTCAATAATCCCTAAAAAATTCATAAACAAAAAGCATGAAGGCTACCCTCCATACTTTTTGTTTATACACCCCGTCTCGCAAAATCGACAAATCGGAATTTATCTAAGCGATGGCGAGATTCTGTATATTGAAACAAACTAGCGTTTTCTAAGTAAACATAATTCTTAACGACGACAATATGGGAAAAACCTTCTAAGTCAAGTATTCGCGTCCTCATTCGTGCAATCCTCGACAACGATTTCCTTCTTCGCAAAGCTAATGGAAAGCTTTAATTGCTTTTCAAGGTATTCATAAATGGAGCTCTCACAGATTTGTGTGGTTAGCATAGGAACGTATTTTTTGAGGAAATAGTCTTTATCTAGAATGACATTCTCAACGCCAATTTTTCTTGATCGAACAACCTTCCAAACCTCGTCCTTGCTAGAAGCTTGAAGCTGTTGCTTAATAAAGGGCTCTGGTTGATTAAGCCAAGATTATGAACTGTCGTTATCGGCTGCATATTCAAATTGTTTGAAACCTCTTAAAGCTGACAAGTCCTGAAATAGGAAAACTCATCTTCTGTACATCAAGAACAATAGAGCCTTTGCCACGAATTTTTTGGATAAACCCGTTTTGACTCAATAGATTTAACGCTTTACGGATGGTCTCCCGACTTGTTTCGTATCGTTCTGCGAGTTCATTCTCTGAAGGAAGGACCTCGCCTGCTTTTATTTCCCCGTGCTTTATTTTATCTGACCACTCTTTTAAAATATTCATATATTTATTCGTTCGCATCATCATCACCGACTTAATTTTACCATGAACGATGTATCGGTGCATAAGGTGCTTTTACAAGTAGGTCTTGTTATTTTTTCATATAGTACACAATAGATTCGTACGGTCTAAGTTCTATTTTTTCACTAGTAGTTGAAGAGTCAGCATAATTTGATAATAAAATTTCACGAGATAACCCTGCCATAGTTATTTCTTTTGGTAGTTCAAACATCGTTTTTTCTTCATAAAAATTATTGACAACGACTAGCATTTCGTGATCAGTTTCCCTTACATAGGCAAAGATTTGCTCATGATTAGGCAGTAGAAGCTGATAGCTGCCATCTGTTATCACATCATATGTTTTTCTTAATGAAATCAATTTTGGTAGTGATAGAAAATGGAGCTTTCGTCACTTAAAGCCTTCTTTGCATTTATCTCTTTATAGTTGTTAGCGACTGAAATCCAAGGTGTCCCATTTGTAAATCCTGCATGATTCGTTTCATCCATTTGCACAGGTGTCCTTGAGTTGTCACGAGATTTTCTTTTTAAAATGTCAAGAATGTCTTGTTCAGAGTATCCTTTTTCTTTCAAAATGGTATACATATTTAGGCTTTCAACATCTCTGTAATCATGAATAGAATCGAATTTCGGGTCTGTCATTCCAAATTCTTCTCCTTGATAGATATAAGGAGTCCCCTGCATCATATGAATCGTGGTTGCAAGCATTTTTGCTGATTCGTTATGGTAGTTTCCGTCATTTCCGTATCGAGAAACAACTCTTGGTTGATCGTGATTACACAAAATAATGCATTCCAACCATTGCCTTCGTTCATGCCAATTTGCCATGTTGAAAGAATCTTTTTAAGAGCCTTAAAGTCCATGTCACCAATCGCCCATTTTTCACCGTTTGGATAATCGACTTTTAAGTGGTGGAAATTGAATGTCATGCTTAACTCTTGACGCTCAGGATTAGAATACTGGATGCAATGATCAATCGTGGTAGAGGACATTTCACCTACCGTCATACTATCGTATTTTGAAAAGACCTTCTGATTCATTTCGTGCATAAACTCATGTACACGAGGACCGTCTGTATAAAATTTACGTCCATCACCAGGTGCAACAGAACCGTCATCGTCAGGGAAGCTTTGGTCTTTAGAGATTAAGTTAATTACATCAAGTCGGAAGCCATCGACCTTTTTGGAACCAAAAGTCCATCATGCTATAAACCTCTTGACGTAATTCGTCATTTTCCCAATTCAAATCTGCTTGAGTTACATCAAATAGGTGAAGATAATATTGACCAGTCGTTTCATCGAGCTTCCATGCTGAACCGCCAAACTTAGATTGCCAGTTTGTTGCTTCATCTCTCCAAATGTAGTAATCACGATATTTATTATCCTTAGAGGAAGACGCCTGCTAAACCATTCATGCTCTGTTGAAGTATGATTTACAACAATATCCATAATGATCTTAATATGGCGCTTATGAGCTTCCTCTACTAGCTGATCAAAATCCTCAATAGATCCGTATTCTTCATGAATAGAGAAATAATCGCTAATATCATAGCCGTTATCACGCTGAGGAGATTGATAGATAGGCGTTAACCAAATAACATCTACACCCAGCTTCTCTAAGTAATCAAGCTTTTCGATGATTCCTTGAAGATCGCCAACACCATTTCCTTGTGTATCATTAAAGCTCTTTGGATATATTTGATAGACGACTGATTTTTTCCACCAAGGTTGTTCCATATCTAGCACCACCATGTAAGTATTTTTTTTCCGAGGTAAAAGGAAGAGACGATACCATCAGGAAACTTGTACTTGTTACTCCTGATGGTATCGTGATTGGTTTATATCATTTGTTTTGTGTTCTTTCGCTATGCCGCGTCGCTTTTGCTGGGTCGCGCGAAGTTTGTCAGGTTTTCCCGAATCGCGGATAGAGCTCGGAAAATCGCGGATAGGGCCCGGGAAACCGCGGATAGAACTCGGAAAATC